>CAZCGJ010000001.1:0-69281 GCA_964498295.1 Candidatus Woesearchaeota archaeon
GCAAAGTCTGCATTACCTGAAACAAGTTATGCGGGATAAATTATAGTTAACCTTAAACACAAAAAAGAGGTGTTATGGGCACCTCGTGTTTATGTTATTTAAAAAATATCGAATACACAAGCCTAAAGACCTTTAATTTTTTAAACTCTATCTTTTAATAGAAATATATTTTTTCGTACCTAAATACTTTTAAAGTAACTAATTATGAAATAATCATGACTTCAAAGAGAGGGGTAGAAACTTCTGAAGGAATTATCCTAACTAATGAAGAATATCAAGTTTATCAGGCCCTTAGAAGAAATTCTCTAGATCCTTTAAATTCTCCAACTCTTAAAGATTTATCTAAGCAAACAAGATTATCTCAAGGTAGAATTCCTCATTTAATTTCAGAGATAAAAAATAAAGGAATAACTGTTCAAAATATTAAAACAGAACAAGAGGGAAAAGGAAGATATTTTATCGGCACAGATAGTTTAGAAATACCAGTATCTAGAAACATGCCTAGCGCAAAAGGAAATGCAGTATATTCTGCACTTTATCTCGGAGACCCAGCATTTGGAACTCGTGCTGCAAATCCTGCGGCATTAAAAGGTTTAGTAACTTATTTAGAAAGAAGCGGTAAAAATGAAGAAGTCCAATTCGTATTAATGTCCGGAGGAGTAGTTCCACACGTCCCTCCTTATGCAACAGAATCCTATAAACAATCAGCACACTTTTTAGGAAAAACAAGTAGATCTCCTGGAGAACAACCAGCAAGAGCAGAAAAAGAACTGGCACAAAGAATCGACGCTATTTGGCCAAGTGATTTTTTTGAAAAACAACTATATGATGCAAAAGCAAGAAAAATAGTTTCACTAAGTGATGCATTCAAAGAATCTGGAGAAAGAGTAAAAGAACTTATGGGTTGTTTTCCTGAAGACACTCAATTATCAATTCAATGGGGCGAGGAAGATCATTTGAATAAAAAACATATTGAAGATGCACTTATAGCAGCATGGTCCAAAGAAAATGAAGGTCGTGCAAAAGAAGAAAGAGAAGGCATAATAGACGATTATATGAAAATGTATTTTTCATTAGCAACAGAATACGTTAAAAAAGATTTACTAGATAAACGAAGAAACCCTAAGGAAACTCAAAGAGACTTCAAAAAAAGAATGAGGGAAGAAACACTTGAAAATTTAGAAGAACTTGCTGAATACGTTGAACATAGTTTAGATGGAAGAGGAAACCTACTAGAAACACAAGGAAAAATAATTAGAGCAAAGTTTAAAAAAGATTTTAAGAAAAAATGTTATGAACCCGCAACAGAATATTTAGGAAAAGTAGAAGAAAAACCAAACGCAAGAAGCAGAGCTATAGAAACAGTAGACAAACAAATTGGCAAAATAAAAGGCGATGCCAAACCAAAAGTAAAGGAGCTTGAACAAAGATTAGAAGATACAGACAGAGATCTAAGTTGGGTAGACACATTATTAGGAGACACTCGTTCACAAATAACTATGTTTACAAAACAATATCCTATAAAATCAGACGCTGTTGGAGCAGCACATAGAGTGGCAAAAGATATGTATGCTGCAAGATTCCATCAATGGAATATACCTCAAGTACCAAATGTACATGATTCGCATAGAAAAACAATAACAATACCTACTCTTCCAATTATAAATAGGGATGGAACAGTTTCACACATCGAATCAGAAGTAGATTATTCAATCGAACAAAGAGGAAATAAGTCAGTACTGCTAGTTCATAATATTAGAAGCAATTTTTCAAATTCTGCGACCGCAGATGCATTGAAAAAAGCTAAAGAAATAATCAATTTCGATAATATGGTTCTAAATAAATTATACGGAGATAAATTAGAAAGAGAAATATTACCAGATTTAGTAATCGCAGGATCTCACGGATCAGGAGCATTTAGAGCCCAACCATGGTTCCATAGTTCTGACGATATAATAAGAGGAAATCTCTCTGGAAAACAATATACTGCAGAAGAAAAGAAAATGTGCTGGCTAGTACAACTTCCAAAGTTCCAAGATTTACAACAACTTATGTGGTTAAGAGACAAGGGCTTCAAAAATGCACATGTTAAAGCAATGGAAGCAGGCCCATTCGCTACAGCAGCAATTTTACATTCAGAAGACTCAGAGGGAGTTTCAGACTATACGGTTCTCGACACATCCTACTTAGAACAACTATCTGAAATTGATGCTCAAATAAAAACATACCAAACAGAAACAAAAACGCTTGAAGGACAAGCAAAGGAACAAGCCAAACAAGAAATAGGAAAATTAAAATCTAAATTAGAAAGAATGGTTAATGGCAAAAGAGTTTCAATAGAAGCAATGGGCGATGCCCACATAGGTACAATTAATGTAACCGATGCGTCATCTAATTACCAAATGCTTAGAGCACTAAATTCTTATTTTGATAGACATGGATTACCTGATATTGTTTCACTTGATGAAATACTGCATGGTTGTGAAGATGGCATGTTTAAAGGAGCTGCAAGATATGAAGGCATGAATCCTGAAGAGTTCAGACAAAGAGTTGTTGAAAAAGTTCTAAGAAATGTAAAAGAAGGAACATTGACAGAAACAGAAGCGATTAAAACACTTGCAAGTGAAAGCATAAGAAATTTGCAGAAAATCCCAGTACATAACGAAGCAGTTCAATTGTCTTTATATAATAGAATCTTAAAAGAACCATTCTTAGATAAAGTTTTGAAAGCAGGAGGAAAAGTAATTTTCACAAGCGGAAATCACTACGGCCATGCAAACAGAAATGATGATGAAGCTCTAAAGTTGGCAGGACAATATCCTGAAGCCTATAGAGAAAGCGGAAGAATAATTGCAAACAGCGGCTTAGGAAATCCAGTAGGAGTAGGCACAATCATTCTTCCAGGCGAACAAAAATTATTTGTAATGCATAAATTCAAAGAACAAAATGATGAAGTTTATGGGATGATGGCCCAACTAAGAAGATCTAATAATAATTCAGACATAGTAATTGGAGGAGATAGACACCACCCAGGATTAGGATATGCAGACGGACACTTAGTAGTATTACATCCAGGATTAGAGCCAATAAATGGATACGTTCCGACAATCGGAAAACCCTCCGGAGTAAGAGGTGCAAATGTTATAGAATACATCCCAGGAGTAAGGGGTATCGCAAGCGTAAAAAGTATTTATGATCCTACACTTGAAAAAATAATAAGAACAGAAAATATAATTTAATTTTATTTAGTAGTCACATAAACTTTATCTGCAAAAACAACTGTATGTTCTGCCTGTGAAACTGGCTTTCTTTCTTTCTCAACTAAAGTAGGAAAATTATAAACAATTCCTTCTTTAACTAACAAAGATAAACAATAATTTGGCTTAGCTAAATTTGCTCTTTCTATCCATCTCTTACAGAAAGGTTTTGTCTTATAAGTTCTTTTAATATAGTTTAACATATCCCTAGCATCTCTATCTCTTGGAAGTTTTTCTTGTTGCATAACATAAATCTCGGATAATTTCCCCTCAAAAATTTCTCCTTTACCTTCTGTTAAAAAGGGTTCAATAGCAATAGCAGTATCTTCTAATTCAAATTCGTTTTCATTTTTCAAATTGCTAACAGTAATTCCTGCATGAATATTATCTTTATCTAACCCGTGTCCAGTTAAATTTCTAATAACTTTATATTTTCCATGCTTCTCTACAATACTTGAAATAGTATTTCCAATAACTTTTAACGGAGAACCAACTTTTAATTCTTTCAAAGCAGCTTCAAGTGCTTCATTATTAACTTTAATCATATCAGAATATCTTTTATCATCTGTCAAATCAAAAGAAACAGCAGTATCTGCAATAAATCCTCCAACCTCGACTCCAATATCTACTTTCATTAAACCACTTGCTTTTGTTTCATCTCTTGCAGTAGGAGTATAATGTGCTGCAATCTCATCAATAGAAATATTTGTAGGAAAAGCCATATCTCCGCCAAGTTCTTTTATTCTAACTTCAATCTTGTCTGCAATCTCAACAACTAAAACATCTTTCTTCACGATTTCTTTCATATACTCTTTAATTTTCTTAGAAATTTCTCCAGCTTTAATATAATTCTTTAATGCTTCCGGAGTAATTCCTTCTGATTCATCATCTTCGCTATAAACCTTACTTGATTTTAAATAACTAGCATCCGCTGGTTTATTTGTTCTGAAATTATCTGCTTTTCCGAAATCTTCTGTTGGCATAATTTGTATAGAAAATGAGAGTTTTTAAGATTATGGAAGATGAATTAACTAATTCCCAATTATTTGCTCTTCCGATAAAACCTAACCAACAATATTAAATGTTTTGTCGCGGGAAAGGCAAATTAATTACGTATACGCCTTTCCTTTGGTAGAAAACTCAATAAAATTCCCTGTTCAGTTAACTTTCCAGTTCCGATAAGATCGTCCTTAAACTTAACAGCAACATAACTAACAATTCCTTTATATTTCGCTTTTTGCTCAGCACTTAATTCTAAATTATTTCCTCTAAACCATTTCTCAGCTTGTTCTTGATCAAGTTCAACAATATTTTTTGTAATCTGATCTTTCATTAAATGCAAAGCATCTAAACTCAAACGCGCTTCTTTTCTTCCATGCTTATCAATTATCATTTTACCAAAATATAACCCCCAACCTTCAACTGGGAAATTTCTCCAAATCTTCATTAATTCATCTACATGTAAATGCCCAGAATAAACTCTGACAGTCTCACTACCTGTTTGAGCAAAAAGTTTATTTGTCTTAAAATCACCCAAGTATGAAACTTCTTTCAAAAAATCCTTCTTCTTATGCGAATCTAATATTTCAACTTTCATTTTGAATGTCTTTTAATAAAAGCCTCCTTTAACTCTCTGTAAATCTTTCCTTCGCCTTTAGAAATAATAACTGCTTTCTTTTTAATGTCTGCATATTCCCTAGCAAGAGCAGAGTTATTCTTTAATTTATCTCTAAATTTAATAGACTGCTTCCATGTTTTACTTCCAATCAAAGTTAAATGAACATGAAAATGATTTCTAAATAAAAAACCTCTATAAATTCTAAGAGAAATTCTATCCTTAAGTTCACTCATAACTTCATATCTGTTCTTAATTAAAACTAATTTTGCAAAATCCATATCTTTTTTCCTTTTGAAACTAATAAGGATATCAATAATTCCCTTCCCGCCCATTCCGAAAACAGAAGTGCTTCCAACATGTTCAAGACCAAAAATGTTTGGCAAAACCCTAATCAAAAACAACTTCTCAGCCTCGAAGATTTTAGGATATTTGTTACTATACTTTCTAAATGAATATTTTTTTAACATTTTACTTAATCTCGTAGATTTTGTAAACCTCCCAAACATTTTTATTTTTCTTAAGTAGAGCAACATTATCAAAGTTGGTTTCAAATTTTTTATCTGGAAGAGAATTAAGATATTCAACCATACCCTTAAAACTTTCAAGAGTATTTCCGTATCCAATAGTTAAATGTGGAGTAAAAGCCAAATCATGCCTATCTAAAGGAAAACCCCTTATTTTTCTTAATTCTTCAACTAAATCTTTTTGTATTTTAATAGCCTCTTCAGAAAATTCGGAATTCAGGAAAATAACTTTTTCCCTAAAGTTACTAAAACCTCCAACCGAAATTGATTGACTCTTTTGAGTCTTTACAAAAGCTTCTAGCAAATCTTCGATAATTGCAATATCATCAGCCCAAAAAGGAGCTTTCAAAGTAAAATGTGAAGGTCGAGGATTTTCAATCAAATAATTTTCATTAAATTTAGGCCCAACTGTCTTAACCAATTCTTCGTGATATCTTCCAGACTCGCCCCTAAGCAAATGTACAATCACAAAATCACCATTAATCATCTCACTCATTTTCATTTTCTCCTTCTTCACTATAATCATCTTCTTCGTCTAATAAACCTTCCTCAATCTGCCTAGTTACCTTGTCAACATTAGGATCCTTAGATTCCTCAACGTCTGTAAGTTTACAATCTTCGCTTAGCTTTTTAATTTTCGCCAAAAAGAAACCATCCGAATTATTGTCTTGAGGATATAATCTCCTACAATTTTTTATTTCTGGATTGTAAGTCTCCCCTTCCCATTCTAAAATTCCATCTCTTGTTTTCAAAGGCAAATCAATTTTCATTATTTCAATATCAAAGTTTTCTTTCAAGTAATTTACAACAGATTCATCTTCTTCAGGCCCGAGAGTACAAGTAGAATAAATCATTTCACCATCAACTTTTAGTAATTTCAATGCTTCAGAAGCTAATTTCCTTTGAACCTTAGAAAGTGCTTGAATATATTTTAAATTCCACATATCAAAAGTCTTAGGAGATTTTCTTAATGTACCTTCACCAGAACAAGGAGCATCAACTAATATTTTATCAAATTTCATTTTTACCTCTTTTGTCCATCTCTTGCAAAATTGCACACCATCTTTTCTTGTAATAATAGTGTTAGATACTCCAGACTTTTCCAAATTAGCACTTAAAATTCTTATTCTGCCCAAACTTACCTCATTAGCAATAATTGTACCCTGATTATTCATTAAAGCTGCTGCCTGAGTAGTTTTACTACCTGGAGAAGAACATAAATCTAAAAATAATTCGTCAGCTTGTGGCTTCAAAGCAAAAATAGGTAACATAGAGGAGATTTCTTGTACATAATAATATCCTAATAAATGCTCAAATGTCTTTCCTAAAGCTCCCGGAACTAATTTACTCTCTCTTTCTACCAATAAAACTTCTGGAAACTCTTTGTAAGGTTGGCTCATAATCCATCCATAAGATTCTAATCTTTTCTTCATTTCTTCAGGAGAAATTTTCAAAGTATTAACTCTAATAAAATCGGGACTTGCAAAATAAGCAATCTCGAAAAACTTTTTAGCATCTTCTTTTCCAATCAGTTTCTCAATTCTTTGAACAAACTCTTCTTTAGGTTTGTATCTTTCCATCAACTTTTCTTTGTTGGTTTTTTTAACGTAATTCTTTCCACTATCCATAAATTTACAAGAAAATAAGACTATAAAAGACTATTTGAAACGAAAATTAAGCAAGACTTATAAAGAAACTCTGCCTAGAAATATATATGATTGAATATATCAAGAGAGTAGATAAAAAAGAAAAGGTGAAAAGAATTAAAGCAATAACAGATGACTGCTGGATAAAATGTGTAAACCCTTCTGAAGAAGAATTAGGAGATCTATCGAAAAAATTTAAATTAAGAACAGATTTACTAATTGATGGATTAGATGTTTATGAAAATCCAAGGATAGAGCAAGAAAGGGAAGCAGTATATATTTTCCTTAGAGCTCCTCTAATAGACAATCCTCAACATCCAAAAATAGAGCAAGATTCAAGTGAATCATTCTTACTAGTTTTAACAAAAGACAATATTATAACTGTAAGTAAAACAGAATTACAAATTTTCAAACTTTTAGAAAACTCAAAAAGCCTATTTACAGACAATCGTTCTCTGACAACATTATTGATTCTTTCGTTTATTTCCAAGATTTTTGGAAACAGTGTTAGAGAAATTATGAAAACTGTAAAAAAAGATAAAACAAATATTGCGCATTATAATGAAAAAGACTTATTTAAATTGGTAATAAAGGAAGACGCAATTAATGACTATCTTTCATCATTCTCTCCTTTGATAGATATAAATAAACAAGTAGTAGGAATTAAGTCACTTAGATTCCCAGATGAAGAAAAAGACTTTATTGAAGATTTAGCAATTGATTTGAACCAAACATTGAGCACATGTAAAAACGCATTAAAAAGTATTTCAACAATGAGAGACTATTACACTGCAACATTAACAAACAAGTTAAATAAAACAATCACTCTTCTTACCTTTTTCACAGTTTTTTTAACAATACCAACTATGCTTTTTAGCCTGTATGGAATGAACATCACGTTGCCCTTCCAACAGCACCCTTTAGTTTTTGAACTTATAATATCCGGAATAATTATAGGGTGGTTTATTTTATTAATAGTTCTTAAGAAAATGAAGATGTTCTAAGACTTACCAAATGCCCTAGATTCATATTCACCTAGAGCTCTGTCTAAATCATTATTTTCAGCCAAATCACGAACAAGCTGAATAGAAAAATCTAGACTATCAGAAGAAAACCCTATTAGAGATTCCTCAGCTTCACACAATAATTCATACTTCGCAGCAATATGAAGTCTCCGATACTCCGGACTTCCCCTCACTAATTTTAATTTTTTTGCCTTTTCTTCGGCATATTCGAGCGAAGCATTTCTCAATAACGCTATTTCATCTTCAGAAACATATTCCGATAAACAACATTCCATTGCACTAATGTATTCATTAAGTTCATCATTAAAACTAGGATTAGAACTTTTAACAGCACCTTCTTCCGGCCGAGTTAATCTTTCTACTTCTTCCTCAACTAAATGATCAATAGCTGTGTATTTTGGAAGCTTATGCTTTAAACCCATGACTGATGAAGGACTATTATTCATTCTTTCTTGAAAATCTTTATAAAATTTTTTAAAAACTTTAGAACGAGTCATAGTTTGTAATTGAAAATATCTTTTACAATTAAGAGGAATGCCTAAATATTCTGCTTTTCTCTCCGCGAAAGCAAAAGCCCATCCTTGGAGATATTTAACTTCTCCATTCAATAACCAGTCCCCTAACTGAGATTCCATTTTCTGAGTTTCAAATTTAATTGAACTCCAATCAAGCGAATCTAGCCCGCCCATAAAAAATATAATGAAAACAACTTAATATATTTATCGAATATATTTAATATACTAGAACAATGTCTTCTGCTTTGTTCCTTTCAAAACATCATCAAAATCTTTCTTGAATAAGCCTAAAATCTGATTTGCAATAGGTTTTATCTGCTTATCAATATAATGTTCATAATCCAACTTATGTTTCAACTTCTGAATAGGTTCTGGCCCATCCACAGTAATAAAATATTCAATAATATTAGACTCTACAAAATCTAACTTTCTAGCAGCCTTTACATGAGGAGGAGTTGTTTTAGTATATTCTTCTAAATTCTTTCTTATAGACTTTCTATAAACTAATTTCTTATCCATTTTCCCAGCCAAAATATCCCTTACATATTCCCGAATAAACCCATCAATCTCTTTCTTCTTAAAAACTTTTGTCAGCAATTCTTTTTGGAATTCCTGTGCAGCTTCAGTCCAATCCCCTCTAATTGCCTCAAGACCTGTAATTTCTAATATTTCTTTACCATTATCTAAAACTAGGCCAGCATATCTTTTTTTAGCAGCTTTCTTACCATCCTCATCACCTTCTTTTCTTAATGCAGGAAACATCATAGAAATGTATTGCTTCTTAAATTCTAACTCAAGATAAGAATCTCTCCCATAATTTTCTGTAACATAATCTTTGTAAAAATCATTAATGTATTTTTGAAGAACAAGAGCTAATTTATCCGCCTTTTCGTAATCTGAAACACCAGACTCTACAAAAACAGAGTCTGTATCGGAATAAATAACTTTGTAACCTTTTTCTTCGATCTTCTTTGCTGTCAACTGAATAATTTGTCTAGCAAAAGCAGTAATTGCTGAAGCCATGTTAAAATCAAAATAACGACAATTTGGTGAAGCCAAAACACCCCAGAAAGAATTCATAATAATTTTAATTGCATAACTCGAAAGTTCTCTTTTTTCTTTCTTTGCCTTTTCTCTTGCAGCATGCAACTCAGTAATGACCTGAGGAAGAATTCCTTCTGAATTTCTAAAATAAACCTTATTAGGGGCCTCAACTACATTTTTCTCATTATCTAAATTATGTCCTAAATAAGAAGCAGGATCTACATTGAATGTTTTAATGATGGAAGGATACAGAGACTTAAAATCCAAAATAAGAACATTATGGAAAATTCCAGAAGCAGTAGATGCAACATATCCTCCTTTAAGTTTTTCCTCTTTTTGTCCAAACTGAACAGAAGGAGAAACAATACCTTTTTTTCTTAATTCTCTTATATAAACAGAATCAAAAGCGGCAATTGAAGCAGTTAACCTATCGATAGTCATCCCAGTTAACTGACTTCTTTCAATAGATAACTCGATCATTTTAGTTTTTTCCAAAATCTCATAAACCAATTCACAATCAATCAAGTTATATTCTGTTAATTTTTTCAAATTTGCAAGATTATCAGAATGAAACCAAGATTCAATTTCTATGTGTCGATTATTTCCTTTTATGGTTTTTCCCTTACCTAATAATTGTTGAGAAACATTTTCCAAAGTATATGACTCAAACTTTGCACTTTTTATAGAAGGTGCTTCTTGGATAAATGGGTCTTGGATAAAATCTAATCCATCTAGAACCTGTCTACCTACGACAGTAGCACTTGAAGATTTCATAAAGTTAGATTCTATCTTTAACCTAAGATTATCATTTGTTCTTGAAATATCAAAAGGAATTTTACGTTTCTTAAATCTAGATTGTAAAAATTCTAAATCGAAATCTATTACATTCCAACCAGTAATAATATCCGGATCAAACTTTTTTAATTCCTCTTTAAATTTAGTCAAACACTCCTCTTCATCTTTACAGGAGATAACACCTTCAATTTGTTTTTTTGAAACTAAAAAACTCTTCTTATAGTTTTCAGAATACATACCTATACAAAATAACTCTTTCTTATCCCCGCTAGTCTCAATATCTATTGAAAGAACTTTTAGTTTTGGAGTAAAAATTACGTGAGAAAGACTAACATTTCTATAAACTCTATCTACTCTATCTGAAGTTTCATAATCACCATCAATTTCTATTCCTGCTTTTAAATTGTTATCAATCATAAACCGATTATGAGGTCTTAAATCAGATTCATAAGTTGCAACCTTTTCTACATGAATTTCTTTAAGCAACTTATTCAAATCCTCTTGACAAGTATGACTTATTTTGAAAACAGGCTCACCTGCAATATTTTTAAAAGAAGTTTCTTCTACCTTAAAAGCCCTCAATAATTTTTTAACAGCATTTCTATCTGCTTCTTTAACAAAAAAATAAGGACTAAACTCATTCAAAACCACAAAACTCTGCCCATTCTCCAACCTTCCAAAAAGTTGAACAAATGTCTTTCCATCAATATTAGTATAGTCGCTGTCAACTATAAAACCTCTAATTTTTGCCATAAGCTACAAAACCCTGTAAGATTTATATACTCTTCTAATCCCAAAGTTTATTAATTTCATTCGACTAAATAATAAATGGGAGTACAAATATCTGATATCATTCCTAGAAAAGAAATAGAACTTTCAGATCTGAAAGGAAAACTAATAGCAATTGATGCGTTTAATACTCTTTATCAGTTTTTGACAACAATAAGGCAACAGGATGGAACTCCCCTAATGGACTTGAAAGGAAATATTACTTCTCATCTTTCAGGACTTCTCTATAGGAACATAAATCTTCTAGCAGAAGGAATCAAGCTAATTTATGTCTTTGATGGCGTTCCGCCAGAACTCAAACTGAAAGAGATTGAAGAAAGAAAGAAAGCCAAAGAATTAGCGCAAGAAAAATATGAAGATGCAAAAGAAAGAGAAGAAGAAAAAGAAATGAGAAAATATGCATCTCAAACAGTCAAACTTACAAGAGAGATACTAGAAGAGAGCAAAGAGCTCCTAAAGGCGCTAGGAATAGCTGTAGTCCAAGCAGAAAGCGAAGGAGAAGCAGAAGCAGCCGGAATAGCTAAAAATAAATTTGCATGGGCCTCAGCATCTCAAGATTATGATTCCCTTCTATTCGGTACACCAAGATTAATTAGAAACCTAACTTTATCTAGAAAAAGAAAAACTTCTTCAGGAGCAATGGTTGACACGAGTATTGAAATGATAGAGTTTGAAGATGTTCTTAATAAACTTCAAATAAACCAAGACCAGTTAATTTGCCTAGCGATATTAGTAGGTACAGACTATAACCCTGGAGGCGTTAGAGGAATAGGTCAAAAACGAGCTTTAGAAATAGTCCAAAAATATCAATACCCAGTGCCTATCTTTGATTACGTCGCTAATTCAGGCAAGTACGCTCTAGAATTTGATTGGCAAGAAATTTACAAAGAGTTCAAAGAGTTCAAACCAGTAACTAAAGAAAGAATTCCAGAATTAAATATAGATAAAGAAAAAGTAATCGAAATATTAGTAACCAGACACGACTTTTCAAAAGAAAGAATCGATTCAGCTTTAGACAAATTAAAAGTTCTTGAAGAAAATAAAAAACAAAAAGGACTTAATGAATTTTGGTAAATTAAAATTAAATAAATATAGAATTACTTTTTACTCTTTTTAGAAGATAACTTAACAACCTTAATTGGCTTTGCATTTGCTGCAGCTTTTCTCTTCTTAGCGATAATCCAATAAGCTAATCCAATAACAATTAAGAATACAATGATTCCTAAAGACCATCTTCCTGCTGTTGTACCAATTACATTACCTGTAATTGTATTTACAAAATTAGGGCTATTTGTTTGATTGTTCAATTCAGTAGTATTTGAAGTATTAGTATTAGAGATAGTACATGTTCTTAATTCTAATGGCTTATCAGTTCTAGGAGCGCAATAGTTAGTAGGATATGAACAAGTTCTTGTTTGAGAACCAGAGCTACATTCAGTCCATTCAGTACAAGACCATTGAGTATTACATGTTCCACCGCCACCGCCACCGCCAGCAGCTTGAGGAATGATTGGTGAAACAGCTGCTTCAACTTCAAATTCTGCAAGCTTAGTTTTATTCAACAAATCATTTGAACTATAAAGAGACAAATATAAGGTATAATTACCTGCAACTAATCCAGTAGGAACAGAATAATTTGTAGGTACATCTGTAGAATCATTAGCAGTGAAATTAAATTCATTTACAATAGTATTTCCATTATAAAGTTGGAAGTTTAAAACCAAAGGATAAACTTCAGAACTAACATTCACAGTAACGTTATCTCCAGGTATTGTTTCATTGTCAGCATCATCTGTAACATTTGCAATAACAGAAGTATTCACATAAATAGTAACAGTAACATTCTCACTATTTTTATCTAAATCAGTAATATAATATGTAAAATTATCAACACCTACAAAACCATTGTCAGGAGTATAAACAAAACTACCATCGCCATCAACACTAAGAGACCCATTTTGAGTTGAATTAATAACATCAATAAATAACACATCGTCATTTGCATCATTATCATTAGCCAAAATACCTAAAGAAGCACTAACATTCAATTTCTTATTTAAAGAAGTATAATAAGAATCATTATTTGCAACAGGATCAGTATTAGTTCCTATAACAAAAATACACTTAGCAGAATCGCTTTTATGATGGTCAGTCAATTCATAAACGAAATAATCAACACCATTTGTTTTATTAGAAGTATAATTGAAACTACCATTTACTGAAAAACCAGTACTTATTGTTTTTAACTTACCGAATTTAACATTTTCAATAATAGATAATTCTAATTCATCTCCATCGAAATCACTATCATTAGCTAAAACACCAGTAGCATTTGTAGTATTTACAGAATCTATAATAGCATATCTATCTTCAACTGCAACAGGAGCAGAGTTATTAAAACTTAAATAAGAGTAAACAGAAGAAAGACTGTTAGTATGACCGTCACTAACCAAATAAGTAAAATAATCTACGCCATGAAAGCCATTATTTGCAACATAAACAAAAGAACCGTTTGACGTAAAGTTTAAAGTACCTTTTTTAGCAGTATTTACCAAAACAGCCCAAACAGAATCCCCGTCTTCATCCCTCGGATCAAAGATTACGGCACCATCCTCATCTAAATTAGACCAATTATAAATCTCCACATCATTCTTTAAAACACTCCTACTGTTTGAAATACTATAATAACTACCCACAACATAAGAAGAAGGTAAAATGTATAAGTCTCCTAAAATAGAAGGAGCATTATTTCTTAAACCCAAATAAGCAGTAGCAATTGAACTATTTGAGTTACCGTTAGTAACATAATAAGTAAAAGAGTCTACACCTGGAAAGCCATTATTTGCAACATAAACAAAAGAACCGTTTGACGTAAAGTTTAAAGTACCTTTTTTAGCAGTATTTACCAAAACAGCCCAAACAGAATTTCCATCGTCATCTTTAGGTGCAAAAACCCATTCATCGGGATTAGATCTATCAAAAACATCAACATCATTCGTTAAAACACTCCTACTGTTTGAAATGTTATAATTATCCCCGTATACATAAGAAGAAGGCAAAGTATAAATGTCATTTTGAACAGATATCTCAGAAGCAGAAACCAAACTAACCAATAAAAAAATAGTTAAAGCAAAAATACAAGACAATTTATTGACTGACATTTTTTAATTAGCCTCTGGAGAAAGATCTAGGCCAAAAAATCGTTTATTTCCAATCGCAGGTTCTTGAACACTAACATAATTTGTAGGATTTTGTCCAGAATACTTTAAAGACCTATTATCTTGCATAACGGAAGGTTTCCAAACAGCATTACCAGTAAGATTAGTAGTATAAACAACAGAATAAGTATTAGTATTTGAAGAAGGAAGAGCAATATCCAAAATATAAGAACCATTCGGATAGCTTTTTTCAGGAGCAGAATAAGTTATACTTATAATTGAAGGCTTATTTGTTGTTACACTTGAAGTTTCATTTGTACTTGCAGCATAACCTGCAGAAGCTAACAAAGCTAATCCGCCACAAATTGCTGATCTTATTTTACTTGCCATAAATAGTTCACAAAAATAGGGTATTTAAACCTTTCGGTATAGTCACTTTTAAGTGACATCAATAGAGCATATAACAAGCAAAGTTTATAACTATGAAAAAAAGCCAAATACCAAAAAGATGGAAAATATTTTCAGTTCAAAGGAAGACACTCATGTTTTTGATTATCTTAAAATTTTAAAATCCCTAAATGAAATCCCGTTTCCAATAGGAAAAACAACTTTAATAGACTTTTTAACCGGCGACTCAACAAACGCTTCAGTTTCAAAAAACAAACTAACAAGAAAAATAAATTTCAATAGTCTCAAATTAACTAAAGACCAAACGAGAGAAATGATCGACGACATGATAAAACAAAGATTCGTTGAAGTCACAGGCACTCTTTCAAACCCATTTATTAAACTTTTAAGCTTAACATCAAAAGGACAAGCAGAACTTATTGCCCCTAAATATTATTTAAAGAAAACAGAAAAGCCAACCCTGGAGAAATTTGACATTAGCACAGAAGAAATATACGAATTTCAAGAGTTTGATAAATTCCTAGAAAACTTCAACGAAAATCAAAAGAAAGCAATAATCTCAAAAAATGAGAAAATAATGTGTATTGCTGGAGCAGGTTCTGGAAAAACAGCAGTCCTCACAAAAAGAATAGAATTCTTAATAAAACATAGGGGAGTAAATCCTTCAAAAATCCTAGCCATAACATTCACAAGAAAAGCAAGACAAGAGATGAGAAATAGACTTCAAGAATTCGGAATCTCGACAAACGTTGAAACATTCAACTCATTAGGAGAACATATCCTCAACAAATATGAAAATGAAATATATGGCAGGCCAATAAGATTAATTAGTACGGCAGATAAAATAACAATGATAAAAGAAGCCCTAGAAAGCCAAGGGAAAACACTTTTACAGGCTGTAGAGGAATACTTCACCCCTCAACAAAAAGCAAACAAAACTCCTGAAAGATTAATGTGGACTTTCATAAATGATTGTTTTACAATAATAGATTACTTCAAATCGAAGAACACTCCAATCCCTGATTTCTCCAAAGATGCAGACACAAAACACTACTTGATTGCTTTAATGGTCCTAAGAACCTGTAACTACGTTAAAACATATATGGAAACAGAGGGACTGAGAGATTTTTCAGACCAAGTTATTGACTCATTAAATTTCCTCAAAAAAAACCAAGACAGAGTCCCTAGATTCGAACACATTCTTGTAGATGAATATCAAGACTTGAATTCTATGCAAGTAGATTTCATAAAACTACTAAACGCACCAAATATATTTGGAGTCGGAGATCCGAGGCAATCTATTTTTGGCTGGAGAGGCTCTGAAATAACACATATTACAAACTTCTCAAAAGAATATCCTGAATGCGAAGTCGTTCCTTTAGTTATGAACTATAGAAGCACAAAAAGAATTGTAGAACTCATGAACTCTTCAATTAAACATCTTAAATTTCCAGATCTAGTTGCAAACAAAGAAAGTAAATCCCATGAAATAGAAATAGAAAAATTTGAAACAGAAATGGACGAAATTCTTTCAGTACTTCAGAAAGTTCTAGAATCAAAATCTGAGAGACATGAGATATTTATTCTTGCAAGAACAAATAGGCAACTAGTAGAAATTTCAAAAATAATGAGAAATATGCAAATTCCTCACATTCTAAAAACAGAAGATGAAAATACACAGATAACTGCGAAAGAAGGAGAAGTAACTTTGGCAACAATCCACTCAATCAAAGGATTACAAGCAAAAGAAACTTTTGTAATTGGCTGCAACGTTCAAAACTTCCCTTGCAAGGCCTCAGATCACCCAATAATAGAAATGATCAAAATGGAAAACTACGACAAAGACGAAGAAGAAAAAAGATTATTCTACGTAGCAATTTCAAGAGCAAAAGAAAAATTATACCTTAGTTACTCCGGAACAAAAACAGACTATATAACTGACGAAATGGTTAAGATAATTAATGATTAAGAAAAAGCAGTCAAAGGCTCTATACAACCAGTAGGCGGAATAAATACTGACTCGTCTATATTCTCAACAGAAATATTAAAAAAAGAAGTCTTAAAACTATCCCCTTCTATAAAGGTCTCCATTTGTAAAGGCACACAAAATTTAGTACTAAAGTAATCCAAACTTATCTCAGCATCTCCACCCAAGCCAATTTTAGCTTTATCCATATAAGATAAATGACTAGCAGTCATCTTCAAAGCTTCCTGACCTTTAAAAACAACTTTTTCATCACGAACATAATTCTTTATATAAAAAGCATAATCAAGTAAATACACGCTCTCCAAAGGATTATGCCCATAAATATTTTCAGAATCATCTACCATCTCATCTTCTTTTTTCACAAGTACACAAACGTCGCCATTAGAAGTATAGCTTGCAGTCTCCCTATTTTCAGAGATAGTCCAATACCTAGCACTCACTCCGCCTAACATAGATTCAGAATATACAATTCTTTTAACCTTGTTTTCCAAAATCCAATACTTAGAGATGCCACTACCTCCAGTACCAGAACCTTCAACTTCATAAGAATACTTTTCAAAATCAATTACTCTCAAACACCCGCAAGAACCATTAGTAGTATTAAACCCTATAGCAAGATTGCTCCCATTGCATAAAGAATTATTTCCAATTTTATTAGAAGAAATATTAGACAAGTTATTGCTATCAGAGAAACCAGTCTCATTTTTTAAAGAAGGATTATTCGAAAAAGCTATTTTACTCTCTTCTAAAGAACTGTTTGAGGTAGCTGCAAGCATATTCTCTCCAGTATCTTGATTTAAATTATCAGAAAATAAGAAAACCCAAGAAGCTCCTGCAATCAGAACTAAAGCTAGAATAATACCTGAAATAACTAAAATACTTCCCTTTTTGTACATATAAAAAACAAAAAAAGAAAGTATTTAAATATAGTCTTGGTTAAATAAATATTATGGAAGAGGTATCTACAACAAACAAATTACCCTGGATAATCGCAGGAATAGTAGCTTTAGTAATCTTAGTAGGAATAACAGCAGTTATGTTTAGCGGTTCATCTAATAAAACAACAGAAAAAGCCCCTGAAGACATGACAATAAGCGAAACAATAACTAGCTGTATGCAAACTTGCAAGCAATTACCAATAGGTTCGACAAGAACTAATTGCGAATCAGGATGCTCTCAAGTACAACAAGCAGTAAATGAAGAATTTCAAGAAGCAGGAATAAGCGGGGCCGCAGATATGACAACAGAGGAGTTGTTACAAGAATTAATTGCTAAATGTATTAACAATTGCCAAACAGATACAAGAATAGAAGATCAATACAAACCAGCTTGTATAGAGAACTGTAAAAAAACTACATTATAAAATTAATTAGTTCTTCTTATAATTAAAACAATAAGTAATAATAGTACAATTATTGCAATAAGTAAAATCATATTAAATATCAATTGATTTGTTTTACCGGAGATATAACTATCCATATTAAATCCTTCATTTACAGAACCATTTTGGTAATTAAGAGCAATAACAAAATCATCATCCATTGAAACAGAATCTGCAGTTTCATTATAATCAAAGTCATTCACAGGTGCACGAGTATGACTTCTACAGGCATCGCAATCTGGATCCTTATCGCAATCAACTCCTTGAGAAACATTTACTATAAAAGAAACACTGTCCACGCCAATATTACTAGAACTATCGTTTGCATAAGCAATAAGAGTATAATTTCCATTTGATAAATTCATAAGATAGCTATAATTATAATTATAACGAACACCATTTAGACTATACCAAACATCATCTACAACAACATCATCAACTGCAAGAATAGTTAGTCTAACTAAATTAGAAGTATAAATTTGATTTACCGGGGAAATTATTGTGACATTAGGTCCAAGATTATCTGAAGTATTATTAGTACCATTTGAAGAAGTATTTATAATAAAATGAGTATGCACAGAACTTAAACTTCCACAACTATCATTTGCATAAGCAACAAGAGTATAGTTTCCATTTGATAAATTTGCAATTGTAGATCCAGAATAACTAAAGTTAACTCCATTAAGAGTATACCAAACATGAGAAAGATTTGAATCTAAAGCAGAAATACTAACAGTTACCAAAGTGTTATTATATATTCTAGAGACTGGAGAAACTATTGTCAAAACAGGAGCAGTATTTCCAATACAAGAATTATTTGTAGTATTTGTGTTATTGCAATTAGTACAAATAGTAGAATTTGTTAAAACAGTCACATTTGGATTGTTTAATATAAAACTAGCATTATTACCTAAATAAGTTGTGTAATTTACATAAGCAATTTCATTCAAATGAGCAAGACTAGAATTGTAAACAATAACATTAAAGCTAAATGACTTCGACTCATTAATTTTTAATAATCCAGCATTGCAAGTCATCTTTCTTGTGTTTAGAGTATAATTACATCCAAAAGGAAGAGAAATAGGCACAACACCTAATGCCAAAAAATCTGTAATAATGATATTTTCTCCAGCAATAACCGTTATTTCCTTACTCCTAACATCATCTACAATCCAATGAGCAATATCATTCATCGTATGAGGATCGCTATCAGTAGGGTAATGCCAGTAAATACCATTGCTAATATTAGAGATATTCTTAAGCAAATTAAATCCAGGAGTATTAAATTCTTCTCCAATACCAATTGTATAAATAGAAATATTTTTTGCAGCAGCGAGATTTGCTTGTTGAAGAGCATAGGCTTTTGCATCGGCAGGAAGATTTGCCTTTCCATCAGAAATTAAAACAATAACTTTTGAATTCATAGTATTATTAAATTGTTCAGAAGCTTTCTTTATTGCTTCTCCAATATTAGTATTGCCTGAAGCAGAAATTGTATCGATATTGTTCTTTACAGAAACATAATCTTTAGTTAAATTGTTTTTCACGAAAGGATTAGTATTGAAATAAACAAGACCCACCCTATCGTAAAGAGAGTCTAAAATGTTAACTATGGCCTTTCCAGCTAATTTTGCCTGAGAAATTTTATTCCCACACATGCTACATGAATTATCAATAACTAAAATAATATCCATAGGAACTCTAACATTGTTCATATTTCCGGCCCCATTAACAGTCAAAGTAATAGTTGCATTATCTCCAACATATAAAATATTAGGTGAAACAGACTTATTGCCTTCCAAATAAGGAACTGCAGAAATAGAGCTTAAAGAAATAATAATCGCTGCTACAAGCACTAGCAATCCTGCCAAAAGCTTCCATTGAATTTTGTGTGACTTTCTCTTCATGGTATTCTATCACACACTCTCTTCACTCGGGTTAAACTAAATAATAGTTATTATTCAGTAACAACAACCCTATTTAAATCTTTTGATTTTAGAACTACTATCAAGTTACATAAAAAATAAAAAATAAACACAACCAACTAGAGACAAAAAATTAAGAAATAAAAACCTTCGAAAAATTCTTAAGCCTTAAGAGCTAAAGAATAAATATTTCCCTGCTCTACTGTAGGTAAAGTAGCAATATCTAAACCGAACTTAGTTACATTAATTGACTTATCACATTTCATACCGTTAATATATTCTGTCCAACTAGTACTATCTCCAGAATGAGATCTATTGAACTCAAAACATTTATTATAAGCCATTTGATTTTGAACCGTAAGGTTACAAGACTCCAATACCTTCTGAGGAACTTCTTCAGTTGTAAAAGAAGCTAAATTATTTTGCTTTAAGAAAGCACAATTAGCATAACTCTTTTTACCGCCGACAATTAAAGGATATTTAAAATTACCACAATATGCAGCAAGCTTTGCTTCATCAGTAGAAGCCAACTTCAAATCCTTTTGACAAGATAAAATCATATTTGTAGTCTCAATAGCTTGAGCATCGATAGTAGTATTTATTTTAAAGAAAAATGCATATGTGGCATAAGCAATAACAGCTGCAACAATAAGCACAAGAACAAAAACAACTATTGCTCCGCCAGATTCCTCAGCTCCTTTTTTATTAATCATCTTTTTCTTAGAACAAACCCATTTATAAATCTTTTTATGAACTTCCAGATTCAGTATAGTCAAAAGATAATAAGAATTCAATCTTTTTCATTTCTTTGTCAATATAATACTCATCGCCACTAACTAACTTTAGCTGTTTCTCCTTAATCACACTTATGACAAAGTTAGGAAGTTCCTGCTCGAGACAAACCTTGACTTCACTATCTTTAACAGAACCTTCATTACATACAGTACGAATAAGCATAATTTTATCTAAGCTTGGCAAACCGAAATTATCAAACCCTACAGAAACATTTAATTCAGAAGAATAAGTAATATTCAAATTAGGATAAACTCTTTTAGCACCCCAAGGAGAAAGACTTGTATAAACTTTTTTACCATCAAAATAAAATAAAGTCACACCTGAAAACAATTTTTTTAAATCTTCTGGTACAGAGCTCTCAGTCTGCTTAAAACGAACCTTTAAATCTTCTTCAAAAACCTTGTTTAAATCTGCAGAAGAACTAATCTTTTCAGAATTTTCAGATAAAATTTTTTGATAACTACTTAAGAAATCCTCGGTTAATTTAATATAAAGAGTATTTTCATATCCTTGTTTTTCAGAGTAGATATTACTCACTGCATTAAAATTCTCTGAAACTTTTGAAGACTGATTAGATATTGCAAATATGATATAGATAAACAACAAAAGAGTCATGATCACCATAACACCCACTTCGATAGATGCCTTCTTATTTATCATAATTGCTCCTCCTTATTACTGTAATAGAAAGATATCCTTTTTCACAATGACTGCACGGAAAATAAGTTTTATCTGCAAAAAAAGGAACAGAACCTAAAGGATAAAGGTTAAAGGTATAGTTATTAGGAATAGATAATTTTGGAAGATTAACCATAAACCCTCCAGTAACAGTATTTGTATACTTATAAGCATCATATAGCACTTTTCCTTTACTACTACTATTGAAATCGCTAATAACTGCATAAGCTGCAACTCTTTGAGATTCGGAAGAATAAACATTAGAGTCATAATTAATAACAACGGACTTCTGACTAAATTTTCCAGCAATTGAAAAGAACACTGCAAAGATAACTATTAGCGCAATAGCAATAAGTCCTGCTGCCCAAGACAATCCTTCTCCTGCTGCACGTTTATTTATAATCACTTTCTCACCCCGTTATTATCAGATGAAACCCACCCGACAATTTTAACATTAATAATAGAAGATCCATTGAAATAAAGATAAGTTTCATTTCTAAAAAGACACGAAATTACATTTTCAGTTTCAGTAGGATAAATAACTGCACAAGTTTGTTTCTTCTCAACTCTTTCAAGAACATCCCCTCCAACAAATGATTTAATTTCAACACCGGATTCATTTCTAAAACTAAAATCAAAATAGAGATGATAATTATCAATAATTGTTTTATTTAAATCACATTCAGAATACAAATCAAATTTAGAGTAAAAAGTATCATTATTAATAAACCCGTTCGAAACAAAACAATTCATTAAACGATCATACAGAACTTGAGTTTCATAACCTCGAATATCTACAGGAGTATTGACATATGAAGAAAGTACAACCGTTGCCCCTCCAGCAATCAAAACCAAATAAAGTAAAAACATACCTGCATTTATTTTTTCACTAGCTTTTTTATCCATTTTACAAAACTCTCCTAAGATTTATTTTATCAATTGAGAGTTTGTAAGGTAAAAATTTCATAGATTTACCACTAACATTCTTGACTGCTGCGACATAAGGGAGCATTATGCAAGTCATTTTTTCACCTCAATAGAATAAAGAACTTTTTTATCAGTTGAAATTGCACTAGTAGTTACTAAATAATCACTGAAATAATTTTGAACATATCCGGCTGTAGCTCCCAAACGCAGTGAAACCATAACGCTGTGATTTAAAGGATCAATTTTAATTAAGTCCCCATAAGAACTTTCCTTCTCACCAGACCTAATAGCTATTTTATTAAGCTCAGTCACATCCAACACAAAAGTAGTATTTGGTTGAGCGCCATCAATAAGCAATGCAATTTTTTTTGCATAGATTTCTTCTTGAATCAAAGCCCCGCTCAAAGTATTTCTTGCAAATAAAAAGAAAACAACCATAAAAGCCAAAAGTAAAACGACAGAAATAATTGTAGGCCATGCAATTTCCTCACTATCTCCTTTTTTTCCAAGATTAAAATTAAACCTCATAAGAAAACAAACGAAGAGAGAATTATAAACTTAACGACTTAAAGATTCTCAAAAGAATCTATGTTCCATTGTGAAAAACCTTCTAAACTATAATTAGTTAACATTAATCCCCCAACATGATTACTACAAGGATCCGTATTTTTAGGATCATTACAAAAAGAACTATCTACGAACCATTTCTTGAAAATAGAATCGCCAGCATTTGAACCGAGAACAAATCCTCCTCCAATAAGAATTCTGGCGCCCAATCCTTTTGTAAAATAAGCACCAACAGCACCAGCACTCGCACCCGCAACCCCTCCAATTCTTTGAGCAAAACTAGTAAGAGTAGATTCAATATAAACAATAGACTTAACACCCTCTAAAGAAGTATTATCATTTAAAGTTGCACTCTTGACGTCTGAAACGACTAATGAGCCGAACAACTCCTGAGCGCTCTGACCCTCATAAGTCCCCCTTAAATAATCCATATAACTATAATTATTATTAGGGACTTTATGGCTAACCATATAAAACATTAAGCCAGTAATATTCCTAATATCATCTTCATTTCCAGAGACACCATCTTTCCCATCTAAAACACTGTTATCGAACTCAATCTTATCACAAATAATTCCTTTAGAAGTAAAAGTCTTTGAATCAAACTCTCTAGAAAATATTTGTAATTTGCCCTCTCCGAACATTCCCCAGCAATCGGCCATTTCCCTAGATAAGAACATTTTTATTTGATCTTTCCTAGCTTCAACAGTTGTACCCGTCAATTTCATCGTATTGAATTCTTTTCCTAACTGAGTACAGTTTCCACGGCCAGACTTAGCAGTAACACAAATTTTAGTAGTTTTACATCTAATACTAATAGCATCTTTTGCGTTTACGCTAACACCTCCGACCTCACTAGGAACCGTAGCTCTCAAAATAATAGAAGCCTGACAAGCAGATCGATCAATAGTATCGCTAGTTGGAAAAAAGATTGCAATAACCACAAACACAACTAAAGTCATAACAGCAATAATAATACTTACAACAAACCAATTTATATCTCCTCGTTTATTCATAAAAAAAAGAGCATATATCTCTTTTTATATTTATCCTAGCTTAGTAAAATAAGTGGCAATATAATAAACACCATAAGCCAATAACGCCAAAAGTAAAATTAAACCAATCTTCACAACTAAGCTTTCTCCAAGATTATCTGCCATCTAAAACATGAGCAAAAAGAGTTAATAAATTATTCCATACTTCTAAGAGAAACAGTATTTTGACCATTAGGATAACTAAAAACAAAATAGTCCCCGGTAATAGGATAAGAACCATCTAATATAAAAGAAACATTATACAAATAAACCAAGGAACTGGGATTAAAATTTTCAATCTCGGGCTCACCAAACAATAAATAAGAGTAAGACTCTAAAGGATTGCCTTCATGATAAAAAGTAATATTATACTTATTTACCTGGTTTTTTAAATTAGACAAATACTCCTTAAATGAATCCTTCGCACAATTTGTTTCAAATATAAAATAAAATTGATCATATCCTAACTTATTACTATAACTCTCATAACCTATGTTTTTTATACTACACGAAACATCAGTTTTATCTAACTTAAAAGAAAGACCTTTCCATTTTTGAATAGGGCACCTACTTCCACCACCCTCTAAATATGTCTTTGAGCAATCCACAGTATCCCACTCAACACTAATCTCTAAATCACATTTTGTAGAGTCCTTACCTGCTAAAACGTCTTCATTCAAAAAACAAGAAAAGTTTGCACTAGTATCTTGTATTGATAAAATATTACATTCAGGAACAGAATCATGAGGGACATACTTAACATTCTGTAAAAAAGAATCATCACAGACAAAATCAAAACGAATAACAGAATCTCTAAGTAATTCTAATTTACAATCTTTGAAGCTAGGATTGATATTTCTAACTAAAAATCTTCCATCAGATTTTATAAGTGTTTGATCATAGTATATAGAATCTGTAGAAAAAGAACAACCAGGATTTTGGGAACCATAAATAGTCCTAATAGCACCACCAAGACTACTTGGATAAAGTTTTACCACACTAGATCCTTTATCTACTTGCAACCCGTATGGGACTTGAGTAATTTGCAAGCAATTAGCAATAGAACCCCAACTATTTACACAGCTAGTAGAAATACTTGCATCTAAATTAATAGACTTACAAATATTTTGTGCTTTACAAATACCAAAAACTTTATTTTGTAAAACAGGATCAACAATAACACTCGAAGAGTATAGCTTACTTATTGGAGAACAAAAACAAACCTCTGTATTATTTGCCATAATAACCCATCCTTTAGGACTTTCAATAAAAACCTCCTTTGTTTGACCATCCGTCATTTTTCCAATCTCATAAACAATAGTATCAAGAGTATTTCTTGCCTGCTCCTCTTTCAAATTACTAGCAACAATCTTCCCCAATGCAAATAAAATAAATAAAATAAAAATAAAAACGCCAATTCCAATTACTAATTTTACTATTTCTTCAACAGCTAAAGTTCCGCCCCTCTTTGACCTCATAAAAATAAGAAAAGAACACAAATTATAAACTTAACTAAAAATATATAAATAATAAAGATTAAGAAAAAAATAATGAAAGGATTAGAAAACCTACTCAAACGAACAGGAAGATATCTCGCGTCTACAATTTCTGCAATAGCCCTTTATTCTTCCGCTCAAGAACCTGCTAAAATAGAAGTAGCAAAAGATGGAAGTTGGAAAAAAACCTCGGACATAACTCTTTATTTTCAAAGTACTACCGGTTCGCAAGGAAGAGATCCTTCAAAAAACCCATATAACCAATCTAAAGCAATGGCGTGTTTTGTAGGAAGAAATAATCCGGATGGAAGCCTGACAATAACTTATTTAACAACTGATCCTGAAAACCCTTCAAAAGATGCAGCATATGCCTCGTTTAATTCATCATATGTATCTTTTCTTTCCAGCCAAAATTTGGAAGCAAGAGTTTCACAGAGAACAATTCTTATGGATGCTGGAGGAAATATCTCTTTCGAAAAAGCACAGCTTAAAGAGGAAGTAACAAACCCTCTGATCTGGGTCGGTCAAAAAATATATGAAAAAGCAGATGAATATGACCCTGTAAAAAAAATAGGAGACGAAAGCGGATTTTTTAGCGGAGGCACATTAGATATAATCAGAAACTATGCCGATTCATTTGAAAAAACCTCTAATGAAGGTTTAGAAAAAGTAAAGGGAAAAGAAATAAGCATAAACCAAATACCTAAGAGATCTAGAACTTCTTGGATAACTACGACAAAAAAAGAAATAGGTACAGAAACTACGCTTGTATTCTTAGGAGATAAAGAAGGAAAAACAAAAATTAGTGTTTATTATGACATCGGTCTAATGAAAGGAAGAGATACGGGAAGAACAAAAGCCTATACAGGTTTAATAGAAGTAAAAACATCGGCAAAAGAACAAACACAAACTTGTTTAGAAAAAGGAACAGGTACAAGCAATCCCTTAGAGGGGTTTTGGAGAGAAAAAGAAAATAAGAACAGTCTAGTATATATCACTCCAAAAGGAATTTTTATTTCTCTTCCAGAAATGCTATTTGAAAATAAATATACTTTAATGGCAATAGCTAATAATTCTAAAAAAGAAAAAGAGATATATGTATCTAGAATAAAAGATAGCAAGTTCAATATTGATATTAGAGAAACTGGAAAAGTAGAACAGATAAGCAACCAACAAATAAAAGCAGCCTGTATAATTGCAAACGCACCAGATATGGAAATAACCTTAGAAAGAGCTCCGGAATTAAACAGAGGACTAGAAGAAATCACTCAATCAGAAACACAATCTGGAAATGATCAGGCAAAACCAATAGAAAAGCCAAAATCTACACCGCCAAAACAAACAACAGGCCCTTCCTATGATATTAGAAATTGGATGAAGAAATAATTAGAAACAAACTAAATCTACAGCATTAAAAGAATAATTATTTTTTAGAAACAACTTTTTGATAAAAATGAAATTGCCCATTTGAATCTAAGATAAAGGTATTCACTTCGGTAGGAAGTTTAAACACATTAGAGCAAGAACTAGGCAAAGTATGTTGACCCACAATAATATCACAAATAAAAGTATCGCCTATCCCTTCTGTACTAAAAAGAGAAACCTTTGCACGAGGAAAAAAAGAATATTTCTTAAAATAATACTCTTGCATTTCAGGTCCGGCAGGCCAATTTGCTAAAATACAATAAGAAGTACCTAGAGACCACCAACAATCTTTATTAGAAACATTGTAAGAAACCTGCCATCCAGAAACTTCAACTAAACTTTCATCATTTTGGATGACAATAGCTCCATTCTGTTCAATAACACCAGGAACAAGCTCATCAGTGCCGTTAATTTCATTGTATTTTTCTCCCTGACTAGTATTCATGCTAGGGAGCCATCCTTTGATTATATCTCCCCAACTTGCTTTCATAAAAATAGGAGTAAGAATCAAAACAATTAGCAATAGTCCTAGAAACAAATACATCATTTCAGTCCAACCCATTTCAAAACCTTTTTTGTTTTTTATAATAGACCTCATTTAAAACAACCCCCGAAACGCATACAATCATAAAACTTAGATAAGTAATTAGAAATAGTATCCCTAGCAAAAAACAAAATAAGCGCTGCAACAACCAAACCAATTATTGCAAGTATCATCCAAATACCTTGTAAAGTTATTTGACCTTTTTTTATCAACCTCATAGAAACATAACAGCTAAGAGATTAATAAATCTTTATGTGCCTGAAATGCCGTATTTTAAATACAAAGAATTCATTACAATACCCTTACAAGTAACCTTTATATAATCCAAATGACTTTAACAAGTATGGAAAAAATAAAGGCAACATTTATGTCTGAAAAAGTATTCTCCAACACAAAAGAAGCATTTGAGTTATTTGAATCACAGAGATTTGGAGAAAAAACCGGAGAAAAAGTCTATTATATTTTACAAGAAGCCTTGCTCCTAGTTGAAACTAAAAAAATGGAAATTTTTGACTCAAAGGACAAAAAAATTCCAGAAAAAGATTTGCTTAAAAAATTTGAAAAAATAGACAAGAAATTCAAAACAAAATATTTTGTTTTTAGAGACATGAGACAAAAAGGATTTATTGTTAAAACAGCACTAAAATTCGGAGCAGAATATAGAGTTTATGAAAAAGGAAAATCAATTAGCGAAGAACACTCAAAATGGTTATTATTCCCTGTATCCGCTACTCAAAATATGACCTGGCAGGACTTTTCAGCAAAAAATAGAATAGCACACTCGACTAACAAAAAGCTTTTAATTGCAGTAGTTGATGAAGAGAATGCAGTCTCATATTATGAGGTAAACTGGTTGAAAATATAATGGCAAAAATTGATGTGAGTGAAGTAAAAAAAAGGATTTTAGAATTTCTGAACAATAATGGACCGAGTCTTCCAGTTCCAATAGCAAAGCATATAGGCCTACAACCCATGTTTGCCTCAGCAATCCTCTCTGAATTACTAAATGAAAAAAGAATAAAAACAAGTTCAATGAAAATAGGCACTTCTCCTTTATACTTAATTCCAGGGCAAGAGTATAAATTAGAAGCATTCACTGAAAATCTCGGAGGCGTAGAAAAAGAAGCCTACCTTTTACTTAAAGATAACAGACTAATTGAAGATCAAGCACAAGAACCCAGAATAAGAGTTGCATTAAGAAGCCTAAAGGATTTTGCAATACCTACTCAGATGAATGATAAGCTATTCTGGAAATATTTCACAGTCTCAAATAATAAAATCAAAGAAGCATTACGAGATGAAGGAGAAGTAGCTATCGGAGAAAGAGTTGTAGGTCAACAAATTTGGGAAGATATAAAGAAAGAAACACCGAATAGAGATTTAATTGTAAAACCCTATCAAGAACCCAAAGTAGAAGAAATTTTGACAGAAACACATGAAAAAATTGTAACAATATTATCCAAAGAAGCTGAAAATAGAAAACCAGAAATTAAAGAAATTATAATTGCTAGAGAAGAAGAAATCCCTAGAGAAACTGCAAAACTACTAGTACAAGAAACAAAGCAAAATGAGCAACCCAAAAAGATAAAAAAACTTACAGAAAAAGAAATATTCTTAGAGCAAGTAAAACATGTCCTAAACTCAAGAAATATAGAACTTTTAGAAGTCATCCAATTAGATAAAAAGCAAGTCTTGGCAAAAGCGAGAGTAAATGTTGATAAGAATTGTATCTTGTATTTCATAGATAAAAAGAAACCTGATGAAAAAGATATGCTAAAAGCATTCAAAAAAGCACAAGAGTATAATTTACCCTATTATATTTTCACCCAGGCACAACCTCCGAAAAAACTTAAAGAAACCGCAGATCTTTACAAGGCACTTTTGGGTTTCGGAAGTATTGAGTAATCCAAAATAACAAACCTTTTAAACCCTTAAAATTAGCTAAATATATCAAAAATGGGACGAATCAAAACAAAACCAATCAAAAGGGCAGGAGCAGGATTAGTTGAAGCAGCTCCAGAATTGTTTAACTCTGAATTCGACCACAACAAGAAAGTATTAGGAAGAGACATGCCTAGTAAGAAAGTAAGAAACATGATTGCAGGATATATCACAAGATTCAAGAGAAACACTAAAAAAATAATCCAAGAAGAGTAATTCTACAATGAAATATAATAAAGAGGATAATGTGATTTTCATCGGCAGCAAGCCTTTAATGAGTTATGTTACAGGAATTGTTATGCAATTTACTACTCAAAAAGCTAATGAGGTAAAAATAACTTCTAGAGGAAAATTCATTTCAAAATGCGTTGACGTTGTTGAAGTTGCAACAAAAAAATTCTTAAAAGAACTCAATATTAAGGTAAAAGAAATAAAAATCGACAGCCAAGAATTTGAAAACAAAGAAGGCAAAAAAGTAACTGTCTCCACTATGGACATTATTCTATCAAAGTAAATATTTCTACAAATTATTTAAAGCTAAAAGAATTCGCACCATAAAGCTATAAAATTCTTAGTAGCCTCAAATTAATTTGAAATAATCAGATACATATCTCCGATTGATTTAAAAAAATAAAAACTTTTGGAGGTTTTATTTACTCAAACTTAGTAGAGTGAATCATCTTCAAAACCGCTACTTCTTCAGGCATTAGCTCATCGTCATCGAGAGCTACGGAGGCATCTATATATGCTCTTCCTCTACCCGAAGAGTACACCTTTCTCATTTGTACCATTCTTGCCCCTCCATCATTGTATTTAGTTATTCTAGAAAATTAAAACTGCTTCAAGCAAGACCTTCAGATATTCTTAGATTGTAGTGTTATAGAAAGATAATCCGAAGGTCTTGTCAAGAAATCAATAAAAAAACCCTAGAATTGAAACAGGTGTGACTGAGGTATTCTTCAAACATCTAATACTCCAGTGCATCTGCATACAAAAAACAAGTATAACTAGTATATAAATATAGTGATGTTACTCGAGAAAAACAAAAAGACAAGCTTTTTATAGGATTAAAATACCATAATAAAATACGAGGCTCGGTAGCTCAGTGGTAGAGCATTGCTCTCATAAGGCAGGGGTCGGGAGTTCAATTCTCCCTCGAGCCATGAATCTAAAAATTCTAATTGAAACATTTATATATTCAAAGATATTCCTTAAAGTATGGTTTTAAATGAAACAGCAAATCTAACAGCAATAGAGATTGTGAAAACAATTTCACCATTAGTTAGCGGAAACCTATTGCCTTTAATGAATATTCTTAAAGCAGCAGGAATTATTTTTATTATTTATCTCATTCTCCTAGTAATACAACTTATAACAAGATTTAGAGACAGCAGAAGACTAAAAAGAATAGAAAACAAATTAGATATACTTCTTGAAAAAGATACTAAAAAGAAAAAATAAATATTATTATATTAATTGAGGTTCATAAAATTTCTGTCGATACATTTCCCTATTAACTTTCTCTGGTTTAAAATGCCTCTTGAAAATTTTAGAAAATAAGGTCTCTTTTTCTTTCTCACCTGCAATTGCAGAAGCCAATTTTTTAATTTCCCTTGAAACCTCATTCACACCATCATATACCGTTAGAGGAACTCTAAAATGCCCTGCCTCGAGTATTTTCTTGTGATCTTTAACTCTAGCCAAAACAGGAAGCTCAATTAGCTCTTGTATTTCAGATAAGTCTAGCTCATACTTTGAATCTTTAATTCTATTAATTATAACCCCGACAACATTAGTCTTATTGTGTCTAGCCATCTGTGCAGCTTTAATAGAAGTATGTAAAGTAACTCTATCAGGTGTTGTAACAATAAAAATTTTATCAGCAGCAGCAATAGCGGGCAACATCTCAGAATGGTGAGGGGAAGAATCTATAACAATAAAATCGTATCTGTCCCTATACTTCTCAAGAACTTTTTTTAATTTTAAAGGATCTATTTTATCATTAAAATGCATAGAAGCAGGAACAACATCCATACCATAAGATTCGTATATTGCTGCATGTAAACCTTCGTTATCGCTCAAAACGTCATGTATTGTTAAATCATCTTTCAAATCAAGATACAGCCCGATATTGGGAGCAGAAAAATTTGCATCAACTAATAAAACTTTTTTTCCAAAATCATTTGCTAAAGCAGAAGCTGTCTCCATAGCAATAGTTGTTTTACCAACACCTCCTTTTATAGACACAAAACTAATTATTATCCCCATATTCACCACTTTTTACGAATAAATAAAGAACAAGATCTTTTTAAGATTTGTGTTTACTCAAGTAGCAACAAACTAGCCATAACAAGAATACCTAAAATGATTGAGCAACAGATAAATGAGATCTTATCTTTGCATAAATTAGAAGAACTAAAAAGATAAAGGCATTAATTAACACAATAGTACCAGAAACTGCAAAATCAAAATAATATGCAATTACAATCCCAAAAATTACTGAAGAAACAGAAATTAGCAAGGAACAGCCAAGTGTTTTCTTAAAGCTAGTTTTAATTTGTAAAGCAGATGCAGACGGTAAAATAATTAAAGCAGATGCTAGCATTAAACCAACTATATTCATTGAACAAACAATTGTAATTGAAGTTAGAACAATAAGCATAGAATTCAAGAACTCTACTTTTATTCCAGAAACTCTTGCAGATTCTTCATCAAAAGATATGTAAAATAAATCTTTATAATAAACAAGTATAAAAATAATGACAATTAAAGCCAAAAAAATAGACAAATATAGTTCTGTATTTTTTATTGCGAGAATACTCCCAAATAAATAGCTCAAAATATCAACATTGAATCCTCTTGCAATACTAGCAATAAAAATGCCCAAACCCAAACTAGCATGGCTTATTACACCTATAGCGGTATCTCCGTGGATATCTGCCTTTTCCTTAAGTTTAAGTATCCCAAAAGAACCTATCAGTCCAAATAGAAGAGCACCGAAAAAAGGAGTAACATTAAACAATAAGCCGGTAGCGACACCTCCAAAAGAAATGTGCGCAATCCCGTCCCCAATTAATGAAAATTTTCTTAAAACCAAAAATAACCCCAAAAGAGAGCAAGCAATAGCAATTACGATTCCAGAAATAAAAGCTTTTTGCATAAAGGTATATGTCAATATCTCAATCATTATTATCCTCATCCAAACACAGTTTATGTTCATGTTTATGTGCTGGATCATTCATACAGAAATCCTTATGACTCCCATAGAAATGAAGTGTTTGATTTATACTTGCTATCTTGGTTACATATTTTGTTATCCTACTAATATCATGACTTACTAAAAGAAGGGTTATTCCCTTTTTATTTAACCTACCGAGTAATTCATAAAAATATTTTTGATTTTCTTGATCTACTCCTGTAGTAGGTTCATCCAATATCAATATTTCCGGATTAGCAACTAGTGCTTTTGCAATCAAAACTCTTTGCTGTTGACCCCCAGACAGTTCAGTTATTCTTCTTTGCCCAAAGTCTTGCATTTTTACAGTAGAAAGAGAATTTTTTATCTGAATATTATTTTTTTGTGTTATAATCTTTGGGAATTTTTTAATAGAAAGTAGTCCCATTGAAACGACTTCGTTTACAGTTGCTGGAAAGTTTTTTTCGATATTAGTTGCCTTTTGGGGAACATACCCTATCTTATGCCATTCTTTAAAGTTTACTAAATTTTTTCCTAAAATACTGACTCTTCCCTTTTGAGGAACAAGTATGCCTAGAATTATTTTAAGAAGCGTTGTTTTTCCAGACCCATTTGGACCTATCAACCCGACAAAATCACCTTTTTTAACAGTAAAAGAAACATCTCTAACAACAATAGCATTCCCATATGAGAATGAAATGTTATCTAATTCAAGTAATTTATCCATAAAATTAACTACATTCAAGGCCTATTTTAAGGTTTGCTAAATTCTCTTCCATTAAAGAAACAAAAGTTACTCCTTCTTCAAATTGTTCTTTAAGAAGATTGTGCGCAGGATTTAAGATGAGTGTTTTTGCTCCTGCTTCTTTTGCAATTGTTTCTGCCATTTTTGGATTGACGAGTTTTTCAAAATAGATATATTTTATTCCATGCTCTTTTGTTAAATCAACAATTTCCTTTATTTTCTGAGGAGTTGGCTCCGAATCAGGAGATATCCCAAAGGCCGATATTGTCTCTAAATCATATTTGTTTGCAAGATATGAAAATGCATTATGACCGCCAGAAATAAACTCTTTTTGCTTACAGTTCGAAAGAGAGCTTGTATAGTCTAAATGTAACTTACTTAACTTTGCATTATATTCTTTTGCATTTAGTAAATAGTACTCCTTATTCTCAGGGTCTTTATTAGAAAGCAACTCTGCAATCGCATTAACAATTTTTTGATCATTCTCAAAATCAAGCCAGATATGAGGATCGTATTCTCCGTGATTATGATGGGCTTCTCCTTCCGGCTCTTGAGCAGCTACTTCTATATCTTCTTTATTTGAATCTTTAAAGAAATGCTCTTCTGATTCAAATTCGGTTGGCATATGTTCAGTATAAAATACATACGAACCAACCTGAGTAATTTCTATCTTGAAAGTTGTTACTTCTTTTGATTCGTCGAAAATTAATTCATAATTAAACTCTCCAGAGGTTAAGGTTTCATTATTATTTTTTTTAATTGCATTTTTTAAGAATACTGCTGTTGCAAGTTCTTCTTGTGATTCTATCCCATCGCTATCTAAAGAAGTTGTTTTTAGTAATACCATATGCATTGCAGGATCAGCATATTGCCCATCTACTTTAGAAAAACTCCAAGTATAAACCCCTTTTTCAAGTTCAAAAACTCCCGCCCATTCAAATAAATGCTCGTCCTCTTCATGTTCATCGGAGTGCTCTTCATGATCACTAGTTTTAAGAAGAGTTACCTTTGAACTTGCATCAAGTAAAGTAAGTTCTTTGTTATTTGTTCCTTCAATAATATCGTGAGCCCAAGGTTCCATACCTGCGCCAATATAAACAAAGACATCTGCATTATTGATTTTTACAATATCGCTTGGCTTAGGTTCAAATGTATGAGCTTCTGCGCCTGGAGGCAAAAGTAAAGACACTTCTATTTTTTCCCCACCAACTTCTTTTGCGAACTCATATAATGGATATAGGGTAGTTACTACTTCAATGTTATTATCAACTTCACCAGAAAGATTATCTTTTTGAAAAAATAGAACTCCTATAATAACTAGAATTATAACAAGAGTGGCTAAAATATATTTATTTTTCATCTTGTCTAAAAAGAGATAAAATCATTTATAAATACTATTGATTCTAATTATCAATAAGAAAATGGAAAGAAAATCTAGAAACACCAAACAAAAAGAACTGTTGCAAGAAAAATGCACCGACTTTAAAGAATTTTTTACAGCAGAAGAACTACTTAAAAAAGCAAAAGAAGAAGACGAGTCTATTGGAATTGCGACCATATATAGATTTCTAAAAGACAAAAAAAAGCAAAACAAAATTTTCTCATACGTTTGTGATAGAAAAACAATTTATTCAAATCAAGAGAAAAGCCACTGTCATTACATATGCGAAAAAACAGGAAAAATAATACACTTTAACATAACTAATTTAGACTTCCTAAAAGAAATAAGATCAAAAATTCCTGGTTCAATTAATAGTTTTCAAATAGAAATAAAAGGAATATGTAGGGATTGTAAAATCAACAACTAATTTAAACCTTCCATAAAACCCTTCATTTGCAAAGCCCCGGCATCTTGACTATCTCTAGATTCAGAAATTAAAACAGGAAATATATTGAATTCTTTGATTAACTCACCTAAAGGATTAAATTCTGGGAAAACATTTTTCTCTAAAACAGATCGATGCATCTTCTCCCCCTTATCTGTAAATTCTACAGGGTAAAAGTGGCAATGCAACTCTTTCAATACATGTCTTCCGAGTCTTTTTTCAATTTCAATTAACGCCTCTCTAAACTGTTCTTTAGTCTGCATTTTACCTAACGTTCTTGCATGTATATGTGCCCAATCTATACAAGGCAAACTTTCAGTATTTTCACATATAGTCAAAACATCATTTAAGCTACCAAGTTGAGAAATTTTTCCCATTGTCTCTGGATGAATAGTTATTCCTTTAGGTTTATTTTCTTCAACAATTTTCAAACACCTAATAACAGATTTTACATCTTTACCAAATCCAGGATGAAATACAATTCTCCTTGCACCCATTATAGAACCCAATTCCAGAGTCTTTTGCATTTCCTTTATAGAATTTTGAACTGTCTTCTCTTTTTCAGAAGTAAACACAATATAATAGGGTGCATGAATACTCAAAAAAATATCTTTTGCTTTTGCTTTCTCACCCATTAAAAGAGCATCTCCCTTTTTCATTTTCGCACCATAAGTCATCATCCTCTCATAAGCGTTCAAACCAATAGAATGAATCCAATCAGGAGCATTAACTCTATTTTTCCCATACTCTGATTTAAAAAAATTAGGAGGATTTCCAGAAGTACCGTATCTAATCATAATATTCCTAGCTCTTTAAGTTTTCTTAGAGTATCTGCATCTTTAGGCTTAGCAGTTATTATCTGAGCCTCCTCCTTAATTCCTAAAGCAATATAATCTCCTTTTTTATATAACTCTCCAACTAAAGAAGAAGTTATAGCATCTAATTCATGATCAGTAATTTTATCTTTGGAAACATCTCCTTTGAACCCATAATCAATAAGAGCCTTTCTTAACTCTTCAATCCCTGCCTTTTTTCTAGGCATTGCAAGTAAATCTTGTGCACTTCCCGGATAAGTTTCAATAACTTCATATCCTTTAGCCTCCAAAATTTTCCTAAACTTCATCCCCCTATTTGTAAGTTTTTGCATCCCGCCAAATCCACAAGGAAAAATTCTAACACCAATTTTTACCATTTGTTTTTCACCAACACGCATACAACCGAACTTCCTGCATTCACAATTATAATCTAAACAACACCTTCCTTTCGGATAACCTAGCGGAGAATCTATAGTAATTAAATTCGCACCAGATTTTTCTATTGCATATAAAATCTCTTCATCAGTATGCAAAACACAAGTTATTGTTTTAAAACCATCAACGATAGCAAATCCTGTTTGTCTTTCTGGAACACCTGCCAAATCAACTCCGACTATTTTCATAAACAAAAAACACTAGTTTTATATATAAAGACTCGCTCAAAAAATTTGACTAAAATGGATATATTAAAACTCTTTCAATACGAAGAAAAACTCAAATTCTCCGATATAGAGAAAGCTCTAAACGTAAGATCTAACAAACTAACGTATCATATAAAAAAGTTGACTAAAAAAGGCATTTTGAAAAAAGAAGGTAAATACTATTTACTATCTGAAACATCAGAAAGAATTATTCCATTTTTATCAGAAAAAGACTCTACTCTTCCAGCAGTATTGATTCACATTGGAGACTCAAAAGAATGTTTTCTGATAACCAGGAAAAAAAGACCATTCAAAAGTCTCCTAAGCATGCCTGGAGGGAAAATACTTGTTGGAGAATCAATAGAAGATGCAGTTAAAAGAATAATGAAAGAAAAATACAATTTAGATACAAAGCTGGAAAAAATAAATTCAATATCACTAGAACAAGTAATAACCAAACAACAGAAAATAATCCATTCTTTTCTTTTAATTTATGTAAACGCCGCAACAAAAGACAAAATAAATTTAGTAAACATAGAAAAAAATAAAAAGAAAATAATTACCAGCGACTATTATTTACTAAAAAATGATTCAAATAAAAAAATAGATATTAAAACGATAAACACAATTGAAAGATAACTTATTCTTCCTTAACTTTTTTCTCAACCAAGTTTCCAAGTTTGAGTAAATCTTCACCTTCAACAAATTTTCTAACAACGTCTCGCAATTCAGAAATTTTAACACTTACTTGTTTTTCACTATCTCGATCTCTAAGAGTTACAGGACCGTCTTTTTCAATACTCGAATAGTCAATAGTAATACATAAAGGAGTTCCGATTTCGTCTTGTCTAAGATATCTCTTACCAATACTTGCACTTTCATCCAAAACAACTAAATAATCCTGAGATAATGTTTCAAAAACATCTTTTGCAACTTTTTGTAATTCTGGTTTTTTCATTAATGGTAAAATAGCTGCTTTTACAGGAGCAAGTTTTCTTGGAAGTCGAAGTTTAGTCTTTCCTTCTTGTTCGGCTTTCTTGTCATAAAAATTATCTAAAACACCAAGCAATAATCTATTTGGACCAATAGCAATTTCTAAAACATGAGGTATTTCTTTTTTATTTGTAGTAGGATTCAAAGCAGATAAATCTTTTCCGCTAAACTTTCCATGAGTAGTTAAATCATAATCAGTTCTATCGTGACAGCCACAGCACTCAATCCATCCAAAACTATTGAACTTAACTTCTAAATCCCAAGCATCATCAGCATAAAAAGCCAATTTCTCAGGCATATGTTGTTTAAGTCTAATATTTTCATCAGAAATTCCAAGTTCTCTAAATAATTGATAAGTAATACCTAAAGTCCAAGCATACGCTTGATTTTTCAAAACTTTATTTTTCATTGCATCACCAAGGGCCATTCTAGTTATTCCTTTCTCGTCCTTCTGATTCTTAGCAGTTAAAAATGGAAGAACTAATTTTTCAACCTCTGAAAACCTAGCAAAATTTTCTTTTTGTTCTTTAAACAAAAATACCTGAGCTTCGGCTTGAGTAAATTCTCTTCCTCGAATTACATGCTGTCTAGGAGAAATCTCATTTCTGTAAGCATTACCAATTTGGAAAATTCCAAAAGGAAGTTTATCTCTAAAAAATCTAACATAATTCAAGAAAGGCAAATAAGTAGTTGTTGCAGTTTCAGGACGATTGTACATTTCAGTATCAATCCCTACTTGAGTTTTTAACATTAAACTATGCTTCTTTACATCATCAGATAATTTTGTTTTGCAACTTGGACAAGAAACAGTATTTTTCTGTAAAAATTCTTTTAACTGCTCAATTGTCAGAGGATCCGTATCAATATCAAACTGCTCAGAAATTAAATTATCAACTCTCCAAATAGAAGTGCATTTAGTACATCTAACTAAGGGATCAGAAAATCCGCCTAAATGGCCCGAAGCTTCCCATACAATTTTAGGAGTTACAATAGGACATTCAACTTCAAAAAACTGAAATCTATTAAATAACTTTCTTATAGAATTTTCAATATTATTTTTTAATGTCTTACCAGCAGGACCAAAATCGTAAAAACCAGCCATACCTCCGTAAATCTCCGGACTTGGACCGTATACAAAACCCTTATCAGACACAAACGCCATTAAAGACTTCTTAAACTCTTCCGCACTTTTGTTTTCTTTTGCCATAAAATTACATAAATAGGCAATTTATAAAGTTTTATACAGTACCTGCAGCCTTCCTTAAACGATTCATAATTGCCCTACCGAGTCCCTTTTCCTCGACTTCTTCAACAATAATTGCATCAAAATTTTTATTGTCTGCCATTCTAAAAAGATTAAACAACTCTCTAGCCATCAAAACAAAATCTTTATTAAAACAGTAATAAAAATCAGAGTCTAATTTTAAATCATCAAACACAAAAACCGCGGTTTTCTTATCTTTCAAACCTTTCAATTTTTTAATAATCTCATTTCTTTTTACAACAAGAACTTCTGCCTTAGGAGAATAATGTTTATATTTCATTCCAGGAGAGGCAGGCTTATCTGCAGAAAAAGAGGTTTCAACTTTTCCAATAAAGTTCTCTAACTCTTCTAAACTAACTTTTCCAGGTCTAAGCAATCTAGGTACTTTTCCAGAAACATCCAAAACAGTAGACTCTAAACCAATATTACATTCACCACCATCAATTATCATATCAATTCTCCCACTCAAATCATCAAAGACGTGTTTAGCTCTAGTAGGGCTTGGACTTTTAGATAAATTGGCACTCGGAGCAGCAATTGGAACTCCAGAATTTTTTATTAATTCGAAAGCGATTTTATTAGAAGGCAGCCTAACAGCAACACTATCCAAACCGCAAGTTACTCCATTTGGGATTTTATTAGATTTTTTTAAAACTAAAGTCAACGGGCCGGGCCAATATTTCTTTATTAGTTTTTTTGCGATTTCAGGAACATCTGCAGCTACTTCATCTAACATTTCCAAACTAGAAACATGAACGATTAGAGGATTATCTGCCGGTCTATTTTTAGCCTTAAAAATTTTTAAAACGGCTTTATTATCCAACGCATTTGCACCTAAGCCATAAACAGTTTCAGTAGGAAAAGCTACAAGACCCCCAGATTTAATAATTTCTGAAGCTTCATCTATCAATTTATTATCAATTTTTTCAGGATTTATTTCAATAAACTTTGTCATAGGAATAAGCAGGTAGCAGGAATTGCACCTGCGCATCAGAGGGTTGCAGCCTCTTGCCTTACTGCTTGGCTATACCTGCACTAAATTGACAAGAAAACCTGCATTTTTAAAGATTTGTTAGATGAGGAACTATTTTTTCATCCAATCTGGAACCGGGACTTTTGTAACAACTTCCATATTAACGGGCACAGAAATATTCTTATTTATAACAAATGCCAATTGTTTATCAATATCTAAACTAATATTTTTATTAATCTCTATTTTTTTGTAAACCATTATCGATGTATTTATTGGAATTGTTTTCTTTATTGGCACATCTACGACTACGTCTCCTGTTGGCAAACTCAACGGAACCCTTAACACTTCATTTAATTCTATAAAAGTAATTATTGGAACACTTTCATTAACAATAAAAGAATCACTAAGTGGAAAATCTACTTTAGTTTTTATGGGAATATCTACTGATTGATTTAATTCAAAACTAAAAGTTTGATTAATGGGAATATTAACCTCAAATAAAGACTCTTGTAAAACGGTCTGCCCATAAACATAGCCACCATACGCTGCAGCCAAAATAACTATCAAAAAAATCAAAAATTTGAAAGCACTACCTGTGAAACTCATAACAACCTAAAAATATTTTTCTTTTTAAATATTAGCTAAAAAGAAGATTACGCCCGAGATCGGATTTGAACCGACGACCCCCTGCTTAGAAGGCAGGTGCTCTATCCAGGCTGAGCTACCCGGGCATAAATTAATCAGACAAAAAATGCTATTTAAAACTTTCCTATACAGAACTAGGCAACAAGATATGCAGAATCTGCCCCAAAATCTTCAATCAATCCCTGACATCTACCCCTAGACGCATTAACTTCTTCTTCAGAAGGATTAGAAGAATCATCCAAATGTTCAGATAAAGGAATAGTATACCTTATTCCAAATGCAAGCCTACATGAAGCAACACCATAGTTAGTTTTTGGCCTATTCAAAAATCTCTCCGCAAAAGACAACCTAGCTTGTGGAAAAGAAACGCTTTCTATAAAATAAACATGTCCTTCTTTATCCACAAAAGTAGAATCAAATAAATCTTTCTTACCTATAAAGTCTCTAAGTGTTTTAGACATATAGAAAAAAAAGATACGTAATTTAAAAGGATTCGTATAGTAAAATATAATATTTATAAACTATCTGTCCGATAATAGACTATGGCAGAAAAAGTCAATATTACATTCCTAGGAACGGGCTCAGCAGTACCTACTAAAAGAAGAAACCACCCTGCCGTTTTACTTCAATATAAAGATGAGAATCTTTTATTTGACTGTGGCGAAGGGACTCAAAGACAATTTAGATACACAAATCTTAACCCATGTAACTTAACAAGAATATTTATTTCACACTGGCACGGCGATCATGTATTTGGAATTCCAGGAATTCTGCAGACATTAGCACTAAATAACTACACAGGAAAACTATATGTCTACGGGCCGAAAGGAACAAGAAAATTTATGGAACTTTATCAAGAATTATTCGTAAAAAAGGGAGTTTCATATGAGATAGAAATCAAAGAATGTAATGACGGAACAATCTTAGATGAAAAAGAGTTTAAAGTTGATTGTATGCAAATGAACCATGATTGTCCTTGCTTAGCTTACTCATTTACAATAAAAGAAAAATCGAGAATTGACAAAGATAAATTGAAAAAATTAAAACTACCTGAAAACTCGCCTTTAATTGGAGAGCTAGCAAAAGGAAAAACTATATCTTTTGAAGGTAAAAAAATAGACGGTAAAAAATTAGTTTATACAGAAGAACAGAAAAAAATAACATATATCATTGATACACAAGCAAACCCTCAATCAATAGACTTAGCTAAAAATTCAGATATTTTAATTTGCGAGTCCACCTATGGTGAAGAAGAAAATGAAAAAGCAGAAGAATACAAACACATGACAAGCACACAAGCTGCTAAATTAGCAAAAGAATCTAAGTCCAAAAAACTAATTTTAATGCATCTTTCACAAAGATACGAAAATCCAAAACATATTCTAGAAGAAGCTAAAAAAGTCTTCAAAGAAACAAAAGTCGCAGAAGATTTAGACAAAGTTTCTATTTAAAGAAAAGAAAAAAAGAAAAGAAAAAAAATAATATAGCAAAAGCTATTCAAATTTAAACTACACCTCATTTGCTCTATCGGACAAAGTCCAGACTAAGCAAAGTATTGCACAAGAATTATTTTGTGCTGTAGCAAAAACTAAATCAGCTAAATGCTTACTTCAAGTTTGATGGAGATATAAACACAATTGTGTCGCCTCTTAAGAAAGCTAAGCCGTAGCTCTTTAACATCTGGCCGTTTTCCATCTCTTTAGCATTGTCAATTACCACATTGATGTGGATGTCAAATGCCAAAAGAGTGCCGACTAGTTGTTTGCCGCTCTTAAGTTGCACTATAATCTCCTTACCCTTAGAACTATTTAACAAGTCCAAAGGTCGTTCGATTCCGTTAACCATAATTGAGAGGATGAATTTTGGTTTTTAAAGATATCTATACTCTGAGCTGTAAAGTAAGAGGGTGTTATTTTGACTAAAAAAATTAACTTTTCTTAATAGTTAGTTTTTTATCTTTAATTTCTGATTCCAAGTCTTGTCCTTCTTTCCATTCTAGTTCTTTAATTGTTTCAGGAGGTATAACAATAACCCACTTAGCATATTCTGTATTTCCTACTTTTCTAGAAAGTTGTTTTTGTAACTTCATAAGATGAGAAATATTTACTTCTATTTAAATCTTTAGGTACCCACTAATAAATAGTAACTTAGGTACCGAAAGATATATAAAGAATAGGTACCTAATTATATTATGAAAGAAATAATTTGTCCGCATTGCAAAGAAAAAGAGATTAAGAAAGATGGAGTAAGAACAACAGAAAAAAGAGGGAAAATTCAAAGATACAAATGTAACCTTTGCAATTATCGATTTGTCGTCGATGATGGCTTTTACAGAATGAGAAATAATGAAAGTATTATCACAATGTCAATCGACATGTATATTTCTAATTTGTCAAGTAGAAAAATGAGAAATCAATTAAGCAGACATTTAAACACAAAAATAAGTCATATGAGTATTCTTGATTGGGTAAGAAAATATACTTTAAAAGTTAGTAAATTTGTTGATAAATTAGGTTACAACATGGGAAATAGTTTCTATGCTGATGAAACCTTAATTGATTGTGGGGGAAGAGATGATAGATTTTGGTGTTGCATTGATTGGGATACTCGATTAATTACTGGAGTTCATTATAGTTTATCTGGTAATCCAATAGAAGCACAAAAATTCTTATTTAAGTCAATTCAAAAGGGAAAACCTAAATTCATCCAGACAGATGGTGGAGTTTTCTATCCTAAAGCATTTAGAAAACTCTTCTACTCTAATAAGATTGGTGGTTTAACAGTCGAGCATAAGATACAAAATGCAAGTGTTACTAAAATACATAATTATAGAATAGAAACTGTTTTTATGAAGATTAAAGACAGAGTAGACGACTTTAGAGGATTGAAAGCATTATGGTCTGCCCCAATACTTATGAATGCTTTAATAATTCAACATAATTTCATAGAAGCTCATACAACCTTAGATGAAGTTCCATGCAATAGAGCAGGACAAGAGTTAAACTTGGGAGAAAATAGATGGCTAGGATTAATTCATTTATCCAGTAGGTAATGCTGGAGGTTGAGGTATAGAACTTCCACCATTAGTAATAGGAGAAGAATCTCCTGTTAACCAAAAGTAAACTCCGACTCCAACAGCTAAAAGGATTAAAATTATTACAATCCAAATCCATGCTGAGCCTCTTTTATTGTTTATCATTTTAATAAGGGATATTTGGAGGAGCTACGTTATTCCCACCATTTACTTTAAGATTACAATTACTTGAAACTTTAACAATCATCCCTCTACCCAAATCTTGTTCTTGATCTGCGAGGGTTCTCTCATCAACATCTGTATCGACTACTCCCCACCCTCTCTGATAACCTGCAATTTTTTCAACATTACAATTTCCCTTCCAATCTTTAACTTTTAATCTGAAAATATCTGAAGTAATTCCAACAAAATTCCAACCTGTAACCATCTTTCGATTATTAGCATAAGCCCATTCTTCTTCAACATTATATTCAATCCAACCACTTTTCTTTAGATAAACCCAAAAGGCACTATTTAATAGCTCTTCATCATCAACTTTTACTTCAGGATTGGGATAAATTCTAGCATATTTATTTTCATTAGGCAAATATGCATAAACTGCAACAACGTCTTGGTTTGTAATTTCTCCACCAGTAATTAAGTCAGGAGTTACAAATCCTTGTAATAAATTCCAACCTTCATCAACGGAAACTTTATATTTTATATTAAAGTTGTCAGCTAATACAAATACTGCACCTGCTAAAATTATTACAAATGCAATTGGTAAAATGAATTTCTTATTCATGATAATAGATACAGTAAGAACTCATTTAAAAAGCTTTCGAAAGCTTTGGTACAAACCTTTGGATATTGTGCTATAAAGGTTTTAGTCCAAATCTTTGTATGAGTAAATACAAAGAAATGATTTTGTCTATTATTTCTAAAACAGAGATAAAAAGCACAAATGAAATTCTAGAAGATTTACAAAAGAAAGCAGACAAAGTAATAAATTGGCACGCCTTATATAGGGTTTTAATGGAACTTCAATCAGAAAATAAGGTTGAAAGATTAGAAAGCAAAGCAGGTTTCTTTTGGAAGAAAAAGTAAGCATTTAGCTCCCTTTAACTTTACAGCCCACTATACTCCTGAAAATAATAATGGCGAGAAATCATAACCTTTATAAAGCAATTTTTCTGAACTTAAACTATGGTAAATCGTGGAAGAAAAATCTCTGGTGGAAAGTACCACAAGAAGATGAAGAAGAAGAAATATTCTCAAGTAGGACACGTACGAGTTGTAAAACTTGGTGAAAAGAAAACAAAGATCTTGAGAGGAATGGGCGGAACAACAAAAACAATTTCACTTTCTCAAAATTTTATTAATGTTATTAAAAATGGTAAGGCAAAAAAAGTAAAAATCAAAAACGTAATTGAAACACCATCTAATCGTTTCTTAGCTAGACAGAATGTTCTTGTAAAAAGCGCTATTGTTGATACAGACTTAGGCAAAGCAAGAATCACAAACAGACCTTCACAAGAAGGAATTGTTCAAGGCGTCTTATTAGAGTAAATTTAAATATCCTCAAACTCTTATTTTATTATGAATCTCATTGCATTAGCCCTTCTTGCAGCAGGCGGAGTCGTATTAACAGTTGGAGACCTATTCATGAAAGAATGGGTAACTACTAATAAATCTTGGATCTATATTGTGGGGATAATTATTTATATTATTGGATTAAATTTTTTAGCTTTTAGTTTCAAATATAAAAATATTGCAGTAGCTACAGTAATATTCGTATTAATTAATATTACAACCTTATTAATTTTTAGCTATTTTTACTTCCATGAAAAATTATCTGGCCTGGAAATCGCAGGCGTTCTTTTAGGAATAGCAGCAATAGTAATGCTAGAACTTGCAGATAAATAACTACTCTTCACTAAAACTTGCAAAAAAAAGACCCAACCCAGTACGAATCTCTAGATACGTTCTAAAACCTTTCCAAACCTCTGAAAAATCCTCTGCATAACCACTTTTAATCCATTTATCCAGAACTAAGCGATAGAATTCTTTTTTATCTGAACCTTCATCAAGGGGAAATCTTTTTGAATATTCACCCATAACCCTAAATTGTACAGAATTTCTTTCAGAATCAGACAGAGGTCTTTCTGGAAAATTAACCATCTTTCTACCTTCCTCACAAAGAGAAACTAAATCATTCTTATTCATCCAAAATAGAAAAAATTAGCCTACTAAAGCAAAACCAATATAAACAATATAAAATTAAAAAAGAATAAGGATCACTGTGAAAAATATATCTAAAAACTACACTATCTTTTTACTTAACTTTTTACATATAAAAAGAGAAACCCTAAATTTTATCTCTTCGATAAAAACCGAAACCTTTAAAAAGGCAAATCCTTTAAAAACCTTACTATATCTAAGATGGTCCAAGCTAAAAAATGTCCGGAGTGCGGTAGTTCTCATTTAATTTACGACGAAGCTAGAAGCGAAGTTATTTGCGGTGATTGCGGTTTATTAGTTGAAGAAAAAATGGTTGATACAACCCATGAACTTCGAGCTTTTGACAAATCAGAAAAGAAGTCAAGAGGCGGCGCACCGATTTCTATGCAAAAATTCGATAAAGGTTTAACAACAAATGTTGGTGAAATCTCAGATATATACAAATTAGATTCTGCTAACCAAACAAGAAAATACTTAAGATTAAAGAAATGGCAAGAGAGAGTATCTACTTCTATTGAAAGAAATTTAAGACTCGCAATGGCAGAATTAAGAAGAGTTGCATCTTTCTTAGAATTACCTACTGTAGTAAAAGAAGAAGCAGCGAGAGTTTACAATTATGTTCTACAAAGAGGCCTTGTAAGAGGTCGTTCTATGGAATCTGTAATCGCCTCTTGTATCTACGCAGCATGCCGTTCTTACAACATCCCAAGAACATTAGATGAAATTTCTATTGCATCCGAAGTAGAAAGAAAAGAAATCGGAAGAACATACAGATTCATTATTAGAAGAATTGGAATCAAAGTAACACCTTCTTCTCCAAGAGATTATATCTCAAGATTCGGTTCAACACTACACTTATCTCCAAAATCCCAAGGGGGCGCATTAGACATCTTAAAGAGAGCAGAAATATCAGAATTGACATCGGGAAGAGGCCCAGCCGGAATTGCAGCAGCAGCTCTTTACGTTTCAGCTTTATTAAATGACGAAAAGAAAACACAGAGAGAAGTAGCAGATGTAGCAGGAATAACTGAAGTTACAATTAGAAATAGATACAAGGAATTATTAGATAGACTAGGACTGGAAGAAAAAATAAAACTTAAAGAAACAGAAAAAAATGAAAAGAAAGAAGAAAAACGAAGAGAAAAAAGAGAAGAGAAGAAAAAATTAGCAGAATAAAATGAAAGTTCTAATCGTACATCGAGACAAAAATTTCGATGAGAGTTCTATAAAACAAGAATTTCCAAATCTCAAAATAGAAAAAGTCTGGAAAAATATTATTTCTAAAGATCATCTCAAAAGCAAAGATTTAGTGATTTCCATAGGAGGAGATGGGACTTTTCTTTCAGCATCTCATTATTTGGAAAACACACCCATTCTAGGAGTAAACTCTAATAAAAATAGAAGTGAAGGAGCTTTGACAACTATAGAAATTTCACAATTAAACAATAAGATAAAACAAATATTAGAGAATAAAATAAAAATCAAAGAATATACTAGAGAAAAAGTTACTATTCATCATAAAGACCGAAAAATAGAGACAGAAAGTGCACTGAATGAAACCTTTTTTGGAAATGTGAACCCGCACCACACCACCAACTATGAAATAGAATATAAAAATAAAAAAGAAAATCAGAAAAGTTCCGGAATTGTAATTTCTACTGGAACAGGTTCAACAGCCTGGTATCACTCTATGGGTGGATTCGCTTTTGGTAGAGAAAGAAAACAGCTGAGATTTAGAGTAAGAGAACTATATAAAAGAAAACTACATAAATCAAAAATCAAAAAAGGAAAAATAAAGCAAGATGAAAAATTAGTTATTATCTCTAAGATGAACCATGCAATTATTGCAATTGACTCAATAAGAACCTATTCTATGTCAAAAGATGATAAAGTAGAAATTAAGATAGGCCGACCTCTTAAGGTAATTCAATAAACTAAATGGGGAGAAGAGGACTCGAACCCCTGTAAGCGTAAGCTACGACGGCCTAAACGTCGCCCGTTTGACCACTCCGGCATCTCCCCAAAGTGTAAATATCTCTAATTAAGACTACTTAAAAACATATCTATAATCAACCATGTTCAACACAAGAAATTCCGCCGCCTTCAAAAGTACAAGAATAACCTTCATCCCCCAACTCGAAGGCTTGTCCTTCAGTTACACCAATACTTGTTTTAGCACCATCTTTGTATAACCAATAATTACTACCTTCCATTCTAATAGAATATCCAGTATTATCGCTGCCTCTTAAAATATTATAGTTTGATCCGTCATTTAAAACAGAAAAATCTCCACTCGTAGAACTAAAAGTAGACGCAGTGCTAGCCCCAGTACCGGAAGTTCCAGAATTAGAAGCAGTAGAAGCATCAGCAGTAGCTCCTGAATTTGAACTACAAGAAATATCTTTTCCATCAAAGGTACATCTGTATCCTGCAATATTATAAAATGGAGATCCTAGAATAACTTTTCCAATACGAGTATCGTCTTTGTATAAATCATAACTATTCTTGAAAATCCTATATGCTGTAGAGCTGCCTTTGTTCATAATCCTGTAATAACTACCAATGTCTTTTAGAGTAATATCTCCAGAACTACTAGAATCATCTAAAACAGAAGAGTCTAAACTAGGAGCACTTGATCTCTGGCTAGAAGCAGATTTCTCTCCCTCTGAATCTTTAATATTTAAAATAGTTTTAACAACTTTAATATATAATTGAACTCTAAGATACAAAGCTTCTGCCTTATTAGCATCCAATTTTGCATTAGTATAAGCATCTGTCGCCATTCCCAAAACAGGAGAAAGAGCATTATCGATGCTAGATACTCCGCCTTTAACAATAGCAGGACTTAAAGTCAACTTAGCAATACTCTTTTTTAAATCAGATAATTTTTCACTAGTCTTTTTCATATCATCTGAAACAACTCTCTCGCTACTATTTGCAGCCAAATATTCTATAGCTTCTGAAATACTACCTACTTTCTGTAAAACCTTCTGTGCATTCTGTACAGACTTATTATCTAACCAACAGGTCAAATTTTTACTTCCACAATAACCTACACTTTGCCAATTCTTAGAGTCTTTTCCAACACCAGGATTTTGTGTTGCACATATTCTTGTAATTCCTAAAAGAGAAACATCTGGATTAATTGCATTGTCTACTCCTTCCTGTACATTTGGATTCAATAATGAATAAATTGAAGAAGTACCAGATATACATTCGTCTTCTGTTGTAATGCCTCTCGCATTACCTTGTTCTTGCACATATAAATCATTAATAACATCTACAGCAAAATCAGTAGAAACAGAATTAAATCCACATTCTTCCTGATCGTTTACAACCAAACACATTTGTTTATATCCGGAAGGTGCAGTAAAATCTTTAGTCTCGCTAGCCTGTTCACCCTTAGTCAAATATCCAGAAATAATATGCACTTGTGCAGGCATACTATAATAACTCAACGAAGGAGGATCTTTCAAGTAAACAGTATACGATGCGCCAATATCAGTACCGGCATAAATATGATAAAATACTTTATACTGTGAAGTAGCTGGAACAGTTGCAGTTGTATAAGGTATAGAAGAGAAAGTACCATAGAATTGTGCAGGAGATTCTGGTTTCAACATAGACTCTATAGCCTCTGCAGAAGTAGGAATAGAAGTTCCCAAGAAATTTCTACAATATGTAGAACCTATTTCCTCTACATTTCCAAATTTATATGCCGTGAAAGAAGTAGATGCATAATTATTTTTGAAATAATCAATGCTGCTTTGCATATTATCCCATGATTGTTGGAATGTTGCATATTCTCCACCATTAGCCTGTCCACCCCACTTAGCAGTATAAGCTAATTCTGCAAGACTAGGAATTATATTTTTCATAAGTGGAGAAACCTGTCTCCAGAAAAATTCACATTTGTAAACAGCAGTTATTTCATCACAAATTCCTACGTGTTTTCCTGATTTTGAATATTCCGATAAACATTTCTGTTGTGCTTTTAATATAGAAATATAACCTTCAATACCTGCATGGATACCTGTTAAACAGACAGGCATATAAACATCTCCTCCAAATCCTACAAAGTTCTTCAAACACAAAACCGCACTCCCTAAAATACCTGATTGAATTACATTAGGAACAGCAATTTTTCCTCCAAAATTACATCTAGAAGTAGGGCATATTACAGGATCACAAACATTATACATAAACTTACATTCTTCAGGGCTAAAGAAATCTTGACAAACGAAATTATTAGAACTTGCACCCATCATACCTGGCTCTACTTCAACATTATCTCCTACATTAGGAATACTAAACTTTCTTACACCACTCTTATAATTAGAAGCCACATATCTAATAGCTGTCTTAGCTCGAGAAATTAAATTTCTAATCTCGCTTGCCTGTATGCTACAACCACTAAATCCTTCAAAATTATTGTTATTAGTATTGAAACTCTGACAAATATCGTCATTCATTCTTTGGTCCTCTCTACCATTTGGACCTACATTACATAAATACATGAAAGTCACTTCACCAGCATCAGTATAGCCAGAAATAGCCTTTCCAGTTGTAATTGTACTTACAACATTACTTGCAGCAGTTGTTACAGTATTTCCTTGAGTTGAAGGAATATAAACGTACCAACCTTCTTTCAAGTCTACAGGAACATATGCAGGCATACCTTTATCGTTTGCAGATTCATAGAATCTAACAGTAGGATTTGTATAATTATTTACACATTTAATATTAGAAGTCATGTCTACATCCCATCTAGCAGTATCTCTATTATTTGGCAAACCAGTCAAGTCTGTTTTCAATAGTACATTACTGACTTGCTTATTACTCAAATCAAAAGTATATGTACTTGCAACAGAACTACCACTACCTAATATGAGCAAATACCAAACTCCGCCAGAATTAGTTGTTGCAACACTTCTACTGCCCTCTCCCTCAAATTCTTTAACGGCAGAACCGAAAACATTTTTCAAAGTAGCCTTATCAATAGCAACGGAAGAAACAACTTTAACTTTATTATTATCAATAATCGGTTTGAAGTAAGTACCTCTAATAGACTCTGGAAGTTCGCTCAAAGAAGTTTCATATCCCTTATTAGCCTCAGCATTCCTAGCAATATCATCTAGCTGTGCACTTGTATCAGCATTAATTTCAGATCTCAATCCTTCAGTAATAGTTGTAGAACCGCTCAAACGATTGTATAATAAACATTGTCTAGCCTCAGACCAAGAATTAATTTGTTTTGCAGAAACAATTTGACCATTACTTGCTTTATACGAACAAGTACTCCCACTCTGGAATTCAGAAATATTCCCATGATATTGATTTTTTATTTCATCATTAATGCCTTCTATCGCGCCAGTGTACGAATCAACATCTTTTGAAATATCATCTGAATAATGATTATAACAAACATCGACAGTAGGATAATTTCCAGCAGCTACTTCTTGTTTACATTTTACCTTATACACTTGCATAACTTCTTGTCTTGCAGTACTCTGACCAGTAAATCCAGTAATTAAATTCTTAACATTTAATGCTAATCCCGTAGCCAAACAAACTGCCTTCCAACCTTCAACAAGTTTTCCTAACTGAGCATTCTTTTCTTCCCATTTAGCAATAGTCTTGTTAAGCTCATCTGCTTGATCTTGAGCCTGCTCAGGACTAAGCTTGATTACTCTTTGTTCAATACCTATATTAAAAGTAAAATTTGCTTCAGAAGTTGTCTTCAATTCAGAAACAATACTCACATACGCATTCTTCTCAACTTGAACATCACTTAAATATAAACTATATGCCTCATTCTTTGTTGCACCACTACTCAACTTTTTAGGTTCAATAACAGTATTAGAATCAGTACTATAGGAAAGCCTAAATGCGCCGTCCGACAAATAACTTACTTGTTTTCCGTCTTGCAATTTAGTACTATAATATTCAAAAACTACTTCTTTTGAAGTAATAGTCTTGACAATTAAATAATCATTAGTATTCTTTGTTCCAGAATTAAGAGATAAATTAATTTGATCCCCTTCATGCCACAAAATACTTCCAGTTTCATCAGGAACATTTTTGTTATTCATTACTAATTCAAAAGTTTTCGAACTGGAAGGTGCTGGTTTAAATTGAACAATACCAATAGTATGATATTCATTATTTGCAAAAACAGATTTGTATGCATTTGTAGAATCAGTTCTTTGAGCAATAGTTAACTGACTTCGAATACTCTCAGCCAAAGCAGAACTAGGATATAATTCTAAAAACTTATTCATTAGTTCAACTTTCTTAATATTATAGTCTAAACCTTTTTGCTGTAATCTTTTAGCAAGTTCTATTTCTTCAATCAATGCACTCTCACCATAATTTGTGCCTGTAGAATTAGATAAATAAGAATAATCATTTAATAATTCAGAAAGAACATTTTCACCTTCTTTGAAATAAGTAGATGCAAGCTCCTTATCTGATTGAGTAGTAGTTGTTTGAACATCTTCACCTTCGGTAGTTACAAGCCCTTTAAAAGAAATGCCTTTAACGGAATCTCCAGGCCTATCTCCGGAGAATAATATTTTAATGTTGCTTGCAGGAGCTTTTGTTGTATCAATACTATTTTTGAACTCGGTTAAAGTCATAGCAACATCTCTTTTACTATTAAAAGTATTATAGACGTTCGCGGAAATTTCTGAATAAACTTTATTTTCCAAAGCAGATTCACTTTTAACCATCACAACAAATTCAGTATCTGCAGATATACTCTCTATAGGTTTTTTTGTAACTCCTGCATACGCAAAATAATAGTTTCCTTCATCAGAAGGCACTCTGCTCGCCATTTCATAAGTACTCATAATATTTTGTGAATTAGTAACATTGGCTTTATACAAACTTAACAAACTTAAATCAAGAGTTTTTCCACCACAAGAAACCTTTACAGTTCCAGTATCTCCTGCAAGTACATTTAAGTTAGTAACTCTACAGCCAGTGTTACCGAGCTTAGTAGTTTTTCTTGCTTCCATTTGAACACCGTCAACACTTAAGATAACAGAATCTTCAGGAGAATCAATATCATTTAATTTAAGTTGAAGTCCAGCACGACAATAAAAACCTGGAAAATAAAATAATCCACCAGTCTGTCCACGAGTTAATGTTTCTGTTCTAATTTTTGCTCCATCCGGAGTCAAAACTTCAATAGTTGCTTGATCATTTTGAACATCAACAAGCCTAAGTACTCCTCTGCCTTGCCAAAAACCTTGCAGATATTTGCTCGATTCCCATTCATCATCACTCATTGTTCTTAAATAAAATTCAGAGCTACCAACACCAAATGCTTTTTCAGCATCATAATAAAGAGTAGCTGTTAAATTACCAGAAACATTTTTTGGAGAAGCAGTCTCATTGCTCTGTTTTTTTAAGATAATAACTACATAACCAATATTATTTACAACAGGGCTGCCCAATAAAGTATTGTAACTATTCAAAGCAGCTCTAGCAGGATAATAACTAACGCCTGCAATTTCTGTAGGATATTTTCCTCTAAAAGAAATTGATTTTATAGAAGAAACTTTAATCAAGGGGTTTACTTTAGCAGATTCTAGTTGGCAGAAAACAGGAACGTTTTGTTCGGCAAGTAAATCAGATCTTACTACGCTAGGAGTACATCCCGAAGGAGGAATCATAACAAGAAAATCAGTATTTCCATAACAACGATTATTTGCAATATCATCTGCCAACTGAGGCCAGTAAGTATTAATATCTGTGGAAGAATAAACACTAGAAAGACTAGGATTAACATATTGATAATTAGTACTTCCAGAAAAAGAAGCAGTACCAGTAGGATTACTTAAGTCAGCACACACAAATCCTACTGAAAAAAACAAAACTGATAAAAATATTAAATTTAAATTTCTCATCTAAAATTCAATTCGACGCTCGAAACCTCCCATTGTGCATAATTAGCCTCTAAATCAGATATACTAGTCGGAGTTTTAAATGTAGGCACATCGATCCTTAATTCATTATAATTAGTTAATAATTCATCTGTAAAATAATCTTGCGTACTGCCTCCGCCAACTATAGCCGAATCAATACTTTGTGCAGGAATATCTAAATCAAAACATTTACTTTCTGTAGATCCAAATATACCTCCAATACTACTGGAAGGAACATCTAAACATTTTTGTTGTTTTATTCCAGCAAAACTTATAGAAGTATTTGAATAAACATAAGCAGTTACATTATATTCTCCTTCTGCAAGTCTAACCACTTTATCTTCTGGATAACTAAATACAGAAGTATAATCATTTGAAGAGAAAACAATATTTGCTTTTCCTACAGAAGACATAGAAACGTTTATTGTATGTATTTTTTTCATCATAATATCTGCATTGTCTTCTCTATTAGTAGATATAATATATGATGATGAAGTATAATTTTCAGAATATGCATGTAATATTCCATTAACACAACTAGGAACATCTGCTATCAAATAAGACTCATCACTCGAAACTTTCTTTGTACTTCCCAAATCGCAAGTCTCATCTAAACAACTAAAACTTAATCTAGCTTCGATCGGATTCAAATCTAAATCAGTAGTACTTACTCTTACCTTCTTATCAGAATTTGCACAAATAACATTATTATCAATAATTTCATCGCCCGTTAAAATTGCTTCTCTTGCCTGACTATTTTTGATTATGGCAACAACACCAAATTGAAATAAGTCATTTCCGTCGAAAAACTGAACCAAGACAGGGAACTTTATATCATAAACAAAATGATAAGGAACAAAACATAAACCAAACATACTAAGTCCTTGTTGAGTTCCTACAGGTTGAACAACTTTATCCCCATACATCTGCACGCTTGTTGGCCAAGAGGAAGAATACATGAAGTTTACATTCTCATCTACTTTCTCACCTAAATCTACAACGAAATAGGAATTTTTTTTATCAGATAAATCATAATAATTTCCAGCAACTTTTAAGAAAGCGATATTATCTTCCAAACCTAAAGAAATATTTCTTTTTGTTAAATCTTCATTAAACATTCTAGGAGAACAACCGAAATCAACACCCGTTACAGGAGCATACAAATACATAACATCCAAACCATATGCTTCTAAAAATCCGTCTGATTTTTCTTTATCGTAAATCTTTGAAGCTAAATCATAAAACTTTCCAAGTTTAGATTTAACAGTTACTTCGTGTTTACTAACGGTAGCTGATTGATTTTCAAAAGTAATAAAAACAGGATTGTCTAAAGAAACATAGACGCTATCAGAATTTATATTAACATTTACAGAACCATCATAAATATCTACAAAAATCCCAGCACTATTTAAAAAATCAAAATTACAATTATTTATTCCTTCATAAATAAATCGTGTTAATTCTTGATCCATTTCTTCAATAGTGGGTTTTTGTTCAACAATCATATTATTTCCAGAAACAAACATCCAGTAAGGAACTGCACCACCGTAAAAATCTAATTGAGAAGAAGAAGGAGCATATGAACTACCAGGATAAAATTTTAATTCTTCAAGATAAAGATGTCCGCCTTGTTGACCTAATAAATTTATACCTAATTTTGCTCTATCAGAAATACAAGCTAAATATGCATCTTCTCCTTGCTTTAGTTCTTTTGAACCACCTGGTAAAGAAGTATTATTAATTAAGAAATATATTCCAATCGCAGCTACGACGAGAATTCCAATAATAATAAAAACAGTTACCTGACCCCTCTTTTGTCTTTTAATCATTGATAAAATAAGAAAAATAAGATATATAAATATATTTATAAAACAAAAAAGTATCGAAGTCTAATAAGATCCCATTGTCTAACGGTAGTACGGCTCTTTGACGTGGAGCAGGCCGAGGTTCAACTCCTCGTGGGATCATTTTACCAAGCTTCGTAGAAGTCGGTAAGGTAACGAACTTGCTGAGTTACCGCTATCGGACTTTTTCGATCAAGCCACGGGCTTGAAATTATGCGAAAAAAGTCCTTTTGAATAAGAAGATATTTATCCAAGATTCTAAATTAACAAAGAAAAATTAGTGTTTACCACCAAGAACTTGTCCCCAATTCTCTTTAAGATATGCTACTTTGAAAGATTTCTTATCGAGCTTTGCTAAAATACACAAATCACCAAAAAAATCCTCTGGAAGAGTTCTATTCTCGTTATAGTAGCTTTTAAGAGTTTGATAGTTAATTTTTAGGCCAAATTGTAACAGGCCACGCAAAGAAGGAGAATTAATTCTTTCAACAACTAGATCTAAGAACTTTCTCTGATATCCTACTTTAAATTTTATTCTCGTCATCGTAATCTGGAGGCGCGCTTCGCGCAATATTTCACGCGACACTGCGCAACTATAGACATGGGAAACTTTATAAACCCTCCCAACGAAACCTTTTTACACACAAAATGAAATTACCTAAAAAAACAAATAGATTTTGCCCATATTGCAAAAAACAAACTGAACAAAAGATAAAGTTAGTTGGATCTGGTTCAAAGAAAAACTCATTATCTAGAGGTTCAAAAATTAGAGCGAGATTAAGAGGAAGAAACAGAGGTATAGGTAACTTAGGAAGATATAGCAAACCAGCAGTATCCAAATTCAAAAGAAAAACTAAAACAACTAAAAAGGCAAAGATTCTATACATCTGTTCAGTCTGTAACAAAGGCAAAGACAAATGCAAAGGAATAAGAGCATCTAAAGTGGTACAAGAATAATGGCAACAAGAAAAAAGTTTATTGACGTAAATTTAGCAATGGTAAACGAAACATTACCAGTATTAGGCGAACCAGAATCTCTTGTAAACAAAACAATCAAATTAGACTTGTCTAGAAAATTAAAAGGAAGAGGATTAGAAGTAGTATTCCAAATATTAGCAAACGGCAAAGAACTTACAGGTTATCCAAAAAATATGACTTTAATGAGAAGTTATATTACAAGAATGATGAGAAAAAGAGTAAACTATGTTGAAGATTCATTCACAAGCTCATGTAAAGACATACCGGTTACAATAAAACCATTCTTAATTACAAGAAAGAAAGTTTCCAGAGCAATTAGAAATAATCTGAGAAAAACAACAAAGGAATTTATTTTAGAATATACAAAAACAAAAACATACATGGAACTTGCAGAATCTATCTTATTTGGAGAAATGCAAAAAGAAATGTACCCTAAATTAAAGAAAGTTTACCCATTATCTTTATGCGAAATAAGAGTATTGGAAGTTAAAGACGTTACAAAAGCAGATTTAACAGTAAAAGAAAAACCAAAAGTAGAAGCAACTGAAGAAGTAGAAGAATTAACTCAAGCTGAAGAAATAGAATTAGCTGAAAAAGCAAAAAAGGCTAAAGAAGAAGCTAAAGAAGAGAATCTAGAAGAAAAATTAGAAGAAGAAAAACCCAAGAAAGCTAAGAAGAAAAAAGAAGAAGAAAAGAAAGAGGAATAAATGGCACAACAACAATGTTTAGTTCTAATTAAACCAGACGGTTTAGTAAAAAGTTTAACAGGAGATATTCTTACAATATTATCTAGCACTAAGTTAAAAATTGTAGGAGCAAAAATTGTCTCAATGAAGAGAGAATTTGCAGAAGAACATTATTCTGAATTAAAACAAAACCTTTTGAAAAAGTTCGGAGAACAAAAAGGAAATGATGTTTTTGAGAATGTAATTAAGTATATTGTAGGCGAATACCATACAAATAGAGTTATGGCACTTGTTTACTCTGGCGAAGATGCAATTCAAAAAATAAGAGAAGTTGCAGGAAGCACAAATCCTGAAGAAGCAGACCCTGTCTCAATCAGAGGAAAATATGGAAGAATCCATTCTAAAACAAATGTTTTTGAAAATGTTATTCATGCGTCAGATTCTGAAGCTAGTGCAAAAAGAGAAATCCAACTATGGTTTTCACCTGACGAGTTAACAGAAATAACTTACCCAACAGAAAAAAGAACAGAAGCTACAGAAAGAACATTCTGGAAATAATTCTAAAAAATTAAGAGTATAATCCTATTAAAAATATTTTATAAAAGTAAAAAACCAATATAGAAATTTGTATCTTCAATATATTTTTATGAAAAAAGCCTGCAGAGGGAATCAAACCCCCGACCCCAAGTTTACAAAACTTGTGCTCTATCAGCTGAGCTATGCAGGCATAAAAATATGTTATTTAGATGGTTTTTAAGTATTTTGATTCCTGATTAATCTTCACCAGTCATCGCTTTAGCAATCTTTTCTGCTGCTCTTGTTGCACTTTCTTGCCTAGCCAAAAGCTCCTTCTCTTTGCCTTCTTTATCAGACTTATTGACTTTCATCCTAATATATCTAGCAAAAACCTTAACTTCTTTAGAAAACTTAGACAAGAAAACTATTCCAACAACAAAAACCACAAAGGCAATTATTTTCATTATAGGCGATGTTAAAAATTCAGTCAAATCTACTAACTTATTAGCTAAAAAAATAGAAAGGCCTTGGAAAACTCTAAGAAGCAACAATATTAGGAAAAAAGAAAGGGAAACCAAAATAGAAGTTGATTTAGAAAACATATCAAAATCATTCAAAACTTCATACGTAGTAAAATAATATTTTACTAGGAAAAACCAAATAACTAAAACAAGAATAAAAAACAGAGAAAAAATAGGAGTCATACCTACTGCAAACTCAATAACGGGAGTAGTATATGGAGAAACCTTCCTATACCCTGAAATAACCTGCTTAAACCCTGTTTGATTTTCTAAAATTAATCCTAATTGCTTTTTAAGATAAGCATTACGTACATCCTCATTTGTTATAGTTGTTTTTGCAGTATCAACTTGAGAAGTAATATTTTGCACTCTTTGATCTACTGAATTAAATTGCTGATCTATAGAACTAGTATCTATAGCTGAAACAAGCCCAACTAAGAATAAAACTGCGAAAATAAAACACCAACTCTTTTGCATAAAAAATAGAACAATACCGGATTTATAATCCTAACGAAATATCAATAAATATAAAAACTAAACAAGAGATAACCAGACATGAAAAAGAGACAGATATTTTTAATTTTGGTACTAACAGTTTTACTCCTTAATTTTTCACTCGCCGCCACACAAACATTACCAAAAAACACCTCAACAACAAACACCCTATCTTCAAACCCTATAAGCTCATTTATGCAAAAAGAAATAAGTTCAGAAGCATTCAAAATAATCGGCGCTCCTGCGACAATACCTTTCCAAACCTTACTAATTTATTTATTATTTATACTTATTGCATATATAATTATCACAGATTTATTGAACGGAGTCAGTTTATTTGATAAAAGTTGGTATAATTACACAATAGGATTAATCGTGGTCCTTTTGGGTGTCTATTCTGGTACAGCTTACAAGTTAATTTTAGCCTTTACAAAAATACAATTTACAAGTATTGCAGCAACAGGAGTAACATACTATATTATTCTAGGAATACTTGGAGCCTATTTACTAATAAGAACTTTTTTCAAAATAGTAAAAAGAAACAAAAGAACAAATGAAGAAAAGGCAGAAGAAAGAGCAGATAAAATACGACTTCTAAGAAAAGCACAAGACATAGAAGCAAGAGCCGCAGGAATCTAATATCTAAATATTAATAAATAAAAAAATTAAATTCCCTTAAAATAAAAAGGGAAGAAAAAAATAAAAAACCTCGAAAACGAGGTTTGTAAAATTAGTTCAAAAGATTTCTGAGAGATTTTATCTTCTCATCGATTTTCTTAACTTCCTTAGCGTCGCCAGAAACAGCTGATCTAGCAGTTTCTAAATCTGCAATCTTAGCTAAAACTCTAGTCTTTTCTGTATCACTTATACTTGTTGTAATTCTATCGTATTTAGCTTTTCTAAAGAATTTCTGTATTGTTCCATCCATTAAGAAAAGAACGATACATATAGCAACAATTGCTACATAAACCCAATAGAAATTGCTCCAACTACCTGCATTAGACCAATTCCAAGATAGTAAAGAAATCATAACAACAGTATAAACAACCCAAAGGATCTTTCTAACTGCTGAAGAAGAAGACTTTACAATAAGACTAGCTACAATTACAAAAGGAATTATCAAGAACAAAGAACCGACAAGTCCTTCCGAACCTACAGTAAATGCTCTTAATGCATCAACCGGAATAAATCTAACACCGATTAAGGCGATAATAACCGCAATACCCCAATTTATGAAAGACTTATCTCCAAATAGTTCGAATGGGGAAAGAATTCCACCAACAACTAAAAGAGTCAATATAAAAGCCATCCAAGAAACAAATGCATTATCTGCACTTGCAGAACTACCACTTCCAAAAAGAAGAGTAGTTATAGGGTTAAGTGCTGCAGTAACAGAAGTAATTCCACTTTGAACGCTATCTGCGAAAGACGCACTAGCAAAAGCAGTGCATAAAGCTATTGCAAAAACACTAACGAAAAAGAAACTCAAAAATTTCTTATTCATATTAAATAAACCTCCTTTCACATCTTTACAAAACCTATTCGATTTCATTAATTAATATAGCCCTCATGCCTTTATAAAATTTGTTGTTTTGAATTTTTATATCAACGATAACTCAAAATCACAAGATATTTAAATAAAACATTCTGATTAATAAAAAGGTGATAAGATGAAATCAATTATAGGATATATATTTGCAGCAGCAGGATTAGCAGTACTTCTAACAGCAACAAAAATATATTCTGCTTTAAGCGGAGTTTTTGACATAAAAATGCCAATGGTTATTATTGGAGGAGTTGGATTAATTTTAATCGGAATCATAATGTTAATGAACTCCTCAAGTAAAAGAGGAAAAGTCAGCCAAGCTGAAGAAGAAGTTCCAATATATGAAGGCGAAGGCAAAAACAGAAAAATAGTAGGCTATAGAAAAGAATAAATAAAAAATATTTTTAATTAAGAAGTCATTTTATACAATTTTTTCAACTGTTTCTCAAAATCAGCAATTCTTTTATCTCTGATTTCTGCAGGAATACCGCTAGCATTTCTAATATATTCATCTCTATCTTTCTGAAGTCTAACTATTGCATCCCAAATATTGTTCATTCCTGCCTGCTTAATCTTCTGCATAGTTAATGCTCTCCCAATCGTACCATCTAAAAGCAAGAAAATAAAGGCCATAAGCATAGTCCACATGTAAACATCTCCGTAGAAAGAATCATCCGCAGTAACATACAGCCCTAAATAAACACAGATGAATAAAATCCAACCGATCTTTCTTATAATAGAAGTTTTACCCTCGCTAATGCCGTGCAAGAAGAATAAATAAATTATAAATGGTAAAACAGAAGTAATTGCAATCCCAAATACTTGATAAGTCATGATAATAGTATTAAGCCACGCATAATCGATGTATCTTACTGATAAAAGAGATACAATTACAGAAACAATTACAACAACCTTTCTATTTTCATCACCTTTGAAAAAAGGAGCATTACGTAATGCAACAAAAACAATAGACAGAATTAAGATAAATATTAAAATTCTCTCAAACATCATATATCCAGTATAATCATATCCTCCAAAGAAGAATTGCAAAACGGGTTGAGCTTGATAAATAGCACTATCAAGAGAACCAACAAAACCAAAGCGATAAGCAGATGCAAAATTTACTACAAACAAAGATAAAAATAGAACTCCTGCAAAAAACAAAAACACCTTATTTTTATTAAACATATTAATTAAGAGAGTATGAGATTTATAAACATTATTACAAGTTGTCAGCGTACTTACGTATAGCCTTTCTATCTTCTTCCCATGCTTTGTGAGCTGAAGCAGCATCTATAGCAGGAGTACCGCTACTTCCACCATGCCCTAAGAAAGTAACTTGACCCTTGACATATTGTGCACCTGAAACGCCTGCAACAACATCATCGTATGCTCTTGCAAGTCTTTTTTCCAATTCATTTAACTCATGTAAAGCTTTAGCATTCTGTGATTCTTTTTGTCTTTCCTTTTTCCATCCATTCAAAATCTTTTGTATCGTTCCATCAATAAAACACATCAAAACAGCAAGCATAGCAGTTAAAGGATATATTATACCAACTATCCCTTCTTGACCTTTTAACTCATCATACCTCATTATCCATATAGATAAGAAAACAACTGCAAAGAAAATCCATGCAACCTTTCTGAATACAGGAGATTTAGGTGCTCCCCATGTTTTTTCAACAAAAAAGAAATAAATAATAAAAGGCAAGACTGCAGTTATTACAATTCCAAAAGTAGTATAAGGTACTAAAATAGTTTGAATCATTTCAGGAGTTAAAAATCTTACAGCAAGAATTGCTACAATAGAACTTACTACCCAATGAGCTGCACCCTCTTTTAAAAGATCAACGCCAGAACTCTTAAAAGTAGTTGAAACAAGAGCCAAAACTAAAATAAGTAATAATATTTTAGCCAAAAATATATTAGTAGAAAGATCAGGATCAGCAGACACATCAGCTGTTGCACCAACTAAATAACTCAAAGGAGTTTTAAGAACTTCATAAACACTAGTAATCAATCCAGAAACCATCTCCACAATAGGTTTGAAAGCCTCCCCAGTACCGGTAGCAAAACCAGTAATTGCATTTCCAGTCATTCCTTTATATGCAAAAAATAAAACAGCAAGCAAAACTAAAATACCTAAAGCCCACCAAATCCAAGATGAACAGCACTTACTAGCTTTCTTCTCAACAACTTTTGAAACAGACTTACTAGAAACAACCTTCTTTTTCTTAATCATCTTCTTTTTTGGCATGCTTAATAAAAAAACAAATACTATTTAAATTTAATTATTATAGAATTACAAATCAGTCCTGCTCAAGAACTTCAACTTTTTTATCCTGTACAAGAATATTCACAATTTCATTATTAAGATTTGCAACTTCTCCCTGAGCAAAAGGACCCAATGTTTCGCCTTCCAAATCCAAAAATTCATCAACATGACTTGTAAATCTAACAAGTTTAAATGAAGACTCTACTTTTCCACCAACAATCATTGAACCACTTAAATTCTTGTCTGCCTTCTCTAAACTTTTAACAATATCCTCAAATAATTCCTTCTCAAAATCCAATAAATTTTCAAAATCCTTTTTACTAATACCTGTTTCAGAGGCAACAAATGCTAAATTCAGAACTTTCTTTCTTCTTCTCAATAGAAGTTCCTTGAAAAGAGCCATTGCATTTTCAAGCCGTTTTTTGCTCTTCAAAACAACATCAGAAAACATATCATCATCCTTATCAGAAAACTTCTTCTTTTCTGCAAAATACTCTGCAACTTCATTCAAGAAAGATTTCTTCAATAATTGCAAATCATCACTATACCTCTCCTTTCTCAATGCCTCATACAAATCATTATAGCTAATCATGCCTCTAAAAAAGCGCTTTCCTTTAAAAGAATTTATGTTCTCTCCAGAATAGAAACAAACGCCAGATTTTTAAACAAAGAAATATTATAAAATTAAACCGAAGGTTTAAAATTCCGAGCGAAGCGGACTAACTCAAAGGAAAGGTGACGTATCACGGAAAACCATTGGTTGTCATATACTATGTTTAACTTCTTAAAAGAAAAGCTGAATCAATGGAAAGAAAAAGTAAAAGAAGAATTCTCAGAGCCAGAAGTAAAAGTAAAAAAACTCTCAGAAGTTAAAAAGAAAAAGTCTTCTAAACAGGCAAAACCTGCAAAAAAAGAAACTTTTAAAACCAAACCTTCTAAAAAAATAAAAGAAGAAAAAATAGAAGTTAAGCAAGAGGAACCGCAAGAACATAAGCAAGGTTTCCTATCAAAAATATTCTCACACAATACAGAACAGAAAGTATCTGAACAAATTCTAGAAGACATAAAAAAAGAAGGAGCAAAAATAGAGTCTCCAGAGGAAAGATTAGAAGAAGAACAGAAAACTTCCTTTTTTGACAGATTCAAGAAAAAAATTACAGAAGAAAAATTTGACGAATTATTCACAGAACTTGAGATGATTATGCTCCAAAATAATGTAGCCTATGAAGTAGTCGAATTCATTAGAACCAGACTAAAACATGATTTAGTTGGAAAAAACCTTTCGGAAGTAAATCTAGAAGAAAAATTAACAGATGCAATTGATGAAATTTTAATCAACCCACCAAGTCTAATAAAAGAAATTAAAGATAAACTAAAAGAAAAGAAACCATACGTTATTGCATTTGTAGGAATTAATGGTTCAGGTAAAACAACTTCAATTGCTAAAGTAGCTAATTTACTTAAGAAAGAAAAATTATCTGTTTGTTTAGCAGCAGGAGACACATTCAGAGCTGCGGCAATTGAACAATTAGAAATTCATGCAAATAAACTAAAAGTTCCAATAATAAAGAAAGATTACAATGCAGATCCTGCTTCAGTAGGATTTGAAGCAATAGCTTATGCAAAAAAACACGGAATTGATGTTGTTTTAATAGATACTGCTGGAAGAATGAACACAAAAGAAAGTTTGATGAAAGAAATGGAAAAAATAATCAAAGTATGCAATCCTGACAAAAAAATATTTTTAGGCGAAAGTATAACAGGCAATGATGCAACTGAACAAGCAAGAGCTTTCAACCAACATATTTCAATTGATGGAATAATATTAAGTAAGGCAGATATAGATGAAAAAGGCGGAACAGCTTTGTCAGTCTCTTACATAACAAAAAAACCAATTTATTTCTTAGGAACAGGCCAAACCTATGATGATTTGGAAGTTTTCGAAAAGAAGAAGATGATTAAAAGATTAGGATTATAATTTATCTCTTTGGCCCTTCTATAATCTTGTTTAACAAAGAATCTTTCTTTAACTTCAAATGAGATTTATAGAAAAATAAACCTACAATCAAGAAAGTTACAACCGGAGAAACCCAAGAAGGAATATGTACTCCAAACGCATCTAAAATCATAATAATTCCTAAAACAAAAATAGAATACATTGCCCCATTCTTCAAATAGGCATATTTCTTTATTTTATCAACACCTCTAATAGTTAAATCTCTAACGATTATTGCTCCAAGACCATTCCCTATAAGAATTAAAGGAATAGAAAGAGTAAATGCAAATGCACCCAAAACACTATCTATTGAAAAGGTTGCATCAATAACTTCTAAATATAAGATTTTACTCAAATCGGAAACGCCACTCTTCTTTAACTTCTTTTCTTGTTCTTCAGCATTGGCTTTAAAACCATGAGTAATGAAAAATGCGGTTGATCCAATAACTGCAGCAAAAGCCATCATCGGTCTTTCTTGAAGAGCAAACCAAACAATAAGACCTAGTAAAATAGAAACACTTGCATAGAACCACACGCCATATCTCTCAATAGTTCTTTCTCCAATCAACCCATAATTTTTAGGTTCAATAAATAACCAATGTAAAAATAAAAATAATAAATATATTCCCCCACCTAATAGTAAAAGAGGGGCGCTAGACTCAATTGCTTCAATAACACTAGGATCACTACTAAAACTTGCAATAAGTGCACCAATAGGACCAATACTAGGATTTGTAGCCCAAACAATTATCCAAGGAAGCAATCCCCTAATAACAAAAACACCAATAATAATTCCCCAAAACAAAAACCACTTTCGATATTTAGGTTTCATAGTTCTAAGAACATCTGCATTAATTATCGCATTATCTACGCTAGTTATAATTTCAAATAAGGTAAGTCCCAAAACTACCATCACAATCGAAAATAGATCAATCATAAAAGAATCTCTAAAATTTAATTTATTAACCTTTCTAATCCCCCATCCAAAACCTTAAAACCTCTGAATTCTAGGTCTATTTTATGCTAGAAAAAGTATCAGAAGCGCTTACAGGCGGAATCAAGAAAATCACAAATGCGATTTTTGTAGACAAGAAACTCATAGACTCAGTCATCAAAGATTTACAAAGAGCACTTATTGAAGCAGATGTTAATGTAGAACTAGTTTTCAAACTTAGTCAGAAAATAAGAGAAATAGCAATTGACGAAAACATTAAAGGAGTAGATAAAAAAGAACAACTAGTAAAGTTAATCCATGACCAAATTGAAATTTTAATTGGTAAAGGCAAAGAGCTTAAATTAGAGAAAAAAGAAAAAATACTTCTTTTAGGTTTATATGGTTCAGGTAAAACAACATCTATTTCAAAACTAGGTTTCTACTATGCAAAAAGAGGAAGAAAAGTCTGTGCTCTTGGTTTAGATACTCAAAGACCTGCTGCTATGAAGCAACTTAAAGATATGTGCGAGAAAGCAAAATTTCCTGCATTCATCAATGAAACAGAAAAAGATCCTGCTAAGATAATTAAACAGTATGAAAAAGAATTAGAAGACTACGATTTAGTTTTAATAGACACGGCAGGTAGAGATGGTTTAAACGAAGATTTAATTTCTGAGATAAAATCTATTGAGAAAAAAATAAAACCAACCCATAGACTTTTAGTTATACCTGCTGATATTGGACAGACTGCAAAAACACAGGCGCAAGAATTCCAAAAGGCCCTTTCAATTGATGGAGTAATTATTACAAGAATGGATGGTACGGCTAAAGCAGGCGGAGCTCTAACAGCATGTGCAGAAACAAATGCTCCTGTTTTCTTTATAGGTACTGGAGAAAAGATTCATGAATTTGAAATGTTTAACCCTACTGCATTTATTTCAAGATTACTTGGGATGGGAGATCTAGAAGGATTACTAGAAAAAGTTCGTTCTGCAGTTGATGACAAACAGCAAGCAAAAATAGAAGAAAGATTAAAAGAAGGAAAATTCAATTTAAATGATTTATACATGCAGTTAGAATCTATGAATCAAATTGGAAGCATGGACAAATTAATGGGAATGATTCCTGGTTTCGGAAATGCATCTGCAAAAATACCAAAGGAAGCAATGCAAAAACAAGAAGAAAAAATGAAACATTGGAAATACGCAATTCAATCAATGACTAAAGAAGAAGTTGAAAATCCAGAACTATTCGATAAACAAACAACAAGAATTCAAAGAGTTTCCAGAGGTTCAGGTACGACAACTTCTGAAATCAGAGAACTTTTGAAACAATACAAGATGATTAACGAATTAATGAAATCACAATCTTCAATGGCCGGACTTCAAGAAGGAAAAATAGACAAGAAATTAATGGCTAAAATGGCCAGACAATTTAAAGGCAAAATAAAGATGTAAAGATTAGAAAAAATCTAAAAAAATAAAAATAAATTTTGTTAATTACTTTTTCTTAGCAGTTACTGCAACAGAAGAATCTTTCTTGAAAGAAACGATTACTGCCCAAATAGCTAAAAGAAAAAAGATAAGAGAGTTAACTTCAAACGCACCGACACCCATAGCATCAACAACCTCTAATGTAAATCCTAGAGTAGATAATATCAAAGCAATAACACTCAACCACTTCATCCATTTACTTGCACACATATAAACACCTCCATTAAAATAAACTACAAAAAGAAGTTTAAATATCTAACCAAAAGCTCTTCCAAACTGCTCTAACTTCTCTAAAATATCCTTTCTGAAAACTCTTGCAATGTAAACTTCTTCACTAGGAGGAATTGCACCGCAGATAACATTTCCATGTGGAAGAATTCCTTCATTAACCAGAAGAATAGAAGGTTCTCGCGTTCTCTGTCTAGATGCAACGCGTCTTAAAACATCACAATAACTCTTAGGAGAAGGAAGCCCAGACTCTTGATCGTACACAGAAAAACAATCAGCCAAATCCAAAAAAGAAGAATCAATAAAATACCTTAAAGTCATAGCTACTCCTTCTAAATTTTTCATAGGGTTACAAAGAATTTCAACAGAACCTCCAGTTACAACTCCATTTTCAACATGTATATTTTTATTCTTCAAACCTACATAAATTACCATAAAAATAGTTAATAGATATTATTTATAAAGAATATCGTACTCAAAAATATATGGTTAAACAAGTACTAGCACAAGGCGCAGAAGCAATAATAACAAAAGATAAAAATGTAGTAACAAAACACAGAATCTCTAAGGCTTACAGGCATAAAGAAATTGATGAAAAAATCAGAAAATCAAGAACAAGAAAAGAAGCAAACATCCTAAAAAAAGCTAAGGAACTAAAAATTTCAGTTCCAAAAATTCTAAAGCAAGAAGAGTTCTTATTAGAAATGGAATTTATTAAAGGAGACCGACTTTCAGAAAAACTTAATTCCTATATAGAAAAAAAACAATTTCTAGTTTTAAAGAAAATTGGAAAGGAAGTAGCAAAACTCCACCAGAACGACATAATTCATGGAGACCTAACAACCTCCAACACAATATTAAGAGATGAGGAGCTTGTTATTATAGACTTTGGATTAGGATTCATATCTAAAAGAGTAGAAGATAAAGCAGTAGACTTACATTTAATAAAACAAGCTTTGGAAGCAAAACATTTCCAGAACTATGAAAAACTATTCGAGAATTTCCTAGAAAGCTACACAAAAGAATACAAAGAAGCAAAAGAAGTTCTTGAAAGACTAAAGAAAGTAGAAGCAAGAGGAAGATACAGACACTAATTCTTAGGATATTTTAGCCATTTACCTTCTGAAACAATTTCTATTTTGCCATTATCAAAAACGACTGCAGAATTATCATCAAGCACATACAAAGGAGATTTAATATTTTTGAAAAGTTTATCCAAATTTACCTCATTTAGTTTTGGAAAATAAGGGGAATTAAGATGAGGCCTAACCTCCAAGTCAATTAAACCTAAACCCTTCGGAGCATTTTTTACTTCATCACCATACAACTTAAACAAATATTCAGAAGACATTTGAATAGATTTACTAACAATAAGACTGCCCGCACTAATCCCCACATAAACCCTCTTTTTTAGCAAACTAGGGAATTCTTTACTCAACCCTGACTTCAAAACCCATTTCATTATATATGTTGTATCACCTCCACCAACAAAAATCACATTTGCCCATTTTAGTTTTTTTAACCATATATCTCTCTTGACAACAGAAATATCTACAACTTCTACTTCTCCAAGTCTCCGGCAATTATTCAAATCATTTTGCAACCATTCTTTGTCGCCTTCTTCTTCATTCGCAGCAGTAGGAATAAACGCAATTCGGATATCTTCTCCAACCAATTTCTTTAGAGTATGTTTAAGAGAATTATTTGTAATACCTGCAGAAGTAAGCATTAATTTCATAAAAACCCTAGACAATCCAATATTTTAAATCTTAGCAAATAACAAAAAAAAGCAAGACAAACACTAGAAACCAAACCCTTAAAAATGCTTAAATTTTCAGAATAATAACGGTTTAGTTTAGGGACTGGACCATGGAGACTTCGGTTTCCTAAAAGCCCTATAGTCTAGTGGTCAAGGATACAGGCCTTTGACGCCTGTGACCCCGGTTCGAATCCGGGTGGGGCTATTATCCATTTTGACGTATTTCAAGGATTTTCAAGCATTTCGGC
>CAZCGJ010000002.1:0-52730 GCA_964498295.1 Candidatus Woesearchaeota archaeon
TCCGTTGGACTATATCGATTAAATGTCACCGAGTTGTGACTGAATTTGCTATTTTATCGTTGATAGATAACATCCCATCAAAATGCCATATCGACCCTGTCGCGGGTGGGGCTATTAATCTTAATTAAAAAATTACATTTACGAACCAGGGGAATCCCGAGCAAAGAGGCTTTTCAAAATAATTTACTAAAATATAAAATGAAAAGAGCTCTTTGCGAGTTGCGAGGGGCTATTTCTGAAGACCAAGATGATAACCTTCTAATATGAACATTTAAATAAGAGTTTTACTATATATAATTAAGAAAAAATGAGGAATTATAACCCTGCAAATTATTTATTAACTCTATGTTTAGGAACAGTTCTTAATTATTCGGTTTATGCATCTGGAAACGGTTCAGATGAACCGGGATTTGTTGCACCACCCGCAACTCGCTCACCTCCTCCAGCACCTCCTCGTTCAGTGTCTTCAGGAGAAAATAACAATCCTTGCTGCTGTTGCCCAGTTACTTCTCAAGCAAGAACAGAAGCAAAGAAACCACCTCAACCACCAGTATTAATTACAAAACTTAAATCGGAAACTAGCCCTTCTGGATTAGAAAAGAAAGTAGACAAAAAGTAAAATATTCAAGAAACTTGTTTTACCTATACAACTAAATCTTTACATTAGCATCTTTCAAATGCTCATCATGCTGATCCATGCTTCCGCTTAACAAACAATCAAAGCAAGTATGTACGCTCCCGTCCTTTTCTTTAACGAAACCAGTACCGTGGCACTTCTGACAATTCATGTTTCCCATATGAAACAAACTAAAGGAGATTATTTAAGGATATCTGTATAAGAGAATATAATCCAAAAAGCACAAAGACTCCAACCAACAACTTTAAAAAGCACCAAAATTAACTATTTTTACTATGGTAAAAGCAAAAACGCTAGAAGCAAAATATCCGAAACCAGTTTGGTTAAAGATGTCTGAAGAAGAACTTAGAAAATTAGTTTTAGAACTATCTGAAAAATATCAACCAGCTCAAATTGGTTTGATTTTAAGAGACCAATATGGCGTTCCAACTACAAAAGTTTTTGGTAAAAAATTATCTGCTTATTTAAGAGAAGCTGGAAAAAATGAATTCTTTGAAGTAAAAAATATAGAAAAGAAAGTAGCTAAAATCAAAGAACATATGAAAAACAACGGACAAGATAAAAAAGCAAAACACAAATTCCAAAAAGCAAATTCAAGACTTAATGCTTTGAGAAAATATTCTGCAACAAGAAAACAGAATTAATTCTGTTTCAAAAATTGCCCTTTCTTTATAAATATTGTTTTACATTCTAAAATAACAAAAAATTACAACAAACCTTATAAAGAAAAAATTCTCAGCACTTTTAGAAAAAAGAGGAAGAAGATGATTAATTCGATAGCTAATTTGTCGAGAGAATTTTTGGAAGTAACTAAAGATAAACCAATAAGAGTTATTTCTCATTATGATACAGATGGAATAACCTCTGCCGCGATAATTACAAAAACACTTAGAAGACTTGAAAGAAAATTCAGTCTTAGAATAATTAAAGGAATAGATAAAAGAATACTCGATGATGAATTAAAAAGAAACACAAGAGAAGTCTTACTTTTTTTAGATTTGGCATCTAACAGCTTAGACTCTTTTCAAAATCTAGAAAACCCTTTATTTATTATAGACCACCACGAAATAGATAGAAGCAAATTAAATGATAAAATAAAAATAGTTAACCCGCATCTTTTCGCAGAAGAAGAAGTTTGTGGAGCAGGCTTATGCTACTTATTCTCAAAATCAATATCTGAGAAAAATAAAGATCTTTCTTCACTTGCGATAATAGGTATGATTGGAGATAGACACGAAACAAAAATAAATAGAATTTATCAGCAAATATTAAATGACGCGGAAGGTTTGGAAATAAAAAAATCCCTCTTAATATTTTCAGCCACAAGACCTTTGAGAAAGTCATTAGAATACTCAACTGGTTTTTACATTCCAGGCGTTACAGGTTCATCTCAAGGAGTAGCTGAACTACTTAGAGAAAATCAAATTTCTTCAGAAAAAACATTATATGAATTAAATGAAGAAGAAATTTCAAAACTAGTAACTTCAATACTCATAAGAATGGCATCTAGCGGAGAAAAAACTGAAATTATAGGCAATATCTATATCATGAAATTTTTTAATAGAAAAGAAGATGTTAGAGAGTTATCAGTATTAGTAAATGCCTGTTCAAGACTAGGTCATCCAGAAATAGCACTCTCCTTCTGCCTGCAACATGAATATGCTAAAGAAAGAGCGCAAGAAATTTATGTCCAGTATAAACAAGAATTAATTGATGGATTAAAAAATGCAGAAAAAGTAGAAAAAATTATAGGAAATGGTTTTACAATTATTAACGCACGAGATTCTATCAAAGATACAATTATAGGAACAATAACCTCTATCCTTTCATCATCTTTAGATTACAAAGAAGGAACAGTACTGATAGGGATGGCATACAATCAGGACAAAATAAAAGTGTCAGCTAGAATTGCTGGAAGAAAAGGTAAAAATCTCAAAGAAGTTCTTGAAAAAACAATTATAATGAACAATATAGATGCTGAAGTTGGAGGCCACCATATGGCAGCTGGATGTCTGATTAAAAAAGAAGACGAAACTAGATTCCTTGAAGAATTAAGAAAAATATTAGAAATAGAAATTTTGAAAATATAATTAAACAACTTTCTCTATTCTTGAATCTGCAGACACACAATTAGCTCTTACAGGACAGACTCTTTCCTCATAACACCTTCTAAATCCTGAAAAAAATTCTAAAAAATCCTTGCTTCCCTGGAAATCCTGTTTAGCTTCTTCTTCAGTTACTGGATGATGAACTGCCTCCCCCATATACCATTGGTGTTGTGAAATTTGTTCATCCAAACTTGGAACTTGAAGTTTGAAAAGTTCATAAGATTTAGGACATCCCTTTTCATTGCAAGGATCGCCAGTAGTTATTGGAACACACCTTTCACCCGCAGGAATCTGTGTTAAAAAACAAAGAGCATATCCTTCCTCGCGAGGTCTTAAATGATGACGAATGTAATCCAAAACAGCCACCTCTCTCTCAATAGGTTTATCCTTATCTATACCCATAAGGTAATGGTGATCATCAAGATGTTTACCAAAATCAGGAAAATGCTTAGGCAATGCGTCTAACAATACTTCCAATTGAAAGTCACTTATAGGTCTATCTTTCATGTAATTTTGTAAAAATGAGACTTTATATAAAATACTATATTGCAGAATATATTGCTTCAAAATCTAAAACAAAACGCTTTTAAACCATCAAAACCACCAAAAACTATGGAAGCAAAAGCAGAATCAAAGTTTGTAAGAGTAAAGTGCTCTAAATGCAAAAATTCTCAAATTATATTTGGAAAGGCATCTACAAAAGTAAGATGTTCTGAATGTGATGGAATTATTGCCTTACCTTCTGGCGGAAACGCAAAGATAAGAGCTAGAGTTGAAGAAGTTCTTAAGTAAGAGTAACTATAAGCTTTTTAAAGCGACCTTTCTAACTATTTATATGGCAGAACTACAAGAAGGAGATTTAGTATTAGGTACAGTAACTGGTGTAGAAGGAACCTCTGTTTTTATAAAAATAGATGAGACTACTTCAGGAACAATAACTTTCTCAGAAGTAGCCCCTGGTAGAATTAGAAATATTAGAGATTACGTTATGCCTAATAAAAAGATAGTCTGTAAAGTCTTAAGAGTCTCCTCAAATAATATTGATTTATCCCTAAGAAGAGTTACTTCTAAAGAAAGAGATGAAGTTATGGAACACTTCAAATTAGAACAAACAGCTAAATCAGTTTTGAACTCTTTACTAAAAGAAAACGCAAAAGAAACAGAACAAAAGATTTTATCAGCTTTTGGTACTCTTTCAGAATTTTTCACAAAAGCAAGAGAAGACGAATCAATAATATCTAAATATATTCCTAAAGAATTTGAAGAACAAATTAAGAAAGTTTGTCAAAAAAGAAAAAAAGAAGTTGAAGTTAAGAAAATAGTAAAATTAAAATCACTTCAACCAGATGGGATAAACAAAATTAAAACATTGTTTGAAAATGCAAATCCAATTATAGAAATAACATATCTTGCAGCAGGAACATTCCAAATAAAAGTAAAAGAAGAAGACTATAAAAAAGCAAATCTAATAATTAATGAATTCTTACAGCAGATAGAAGCTAAAGCAAAAAAGAATTTTGAAGAATTTTCAATCGAGGAAAAATAATGCCATCGAAACTTAAAAAATGCCCAGAGTGCAAAGAATATAATTTAACAGATACATGTAAAAAATGTAAATCAAAAACAGAAGACGCCCATTACAAATTCATTAAAATAAGAGATGCACCAAATTCAGATAATTTTTTCTAAAAGAATATAAACCTTCTTCCAAAGATACTTTTACGCCACAGTAGCTCAGTCGGTAGAGTATCGCATTCGTAATGCGAGGGTCGGGAGTTCAATCCTCTCCTGTGGCTTAATTGATTGAACGATAAGAGTTCAATTCTCTAAATGAAACGACTAAAAAATATTTTCTGTTTCGTTTTTGAACGAAGATATTAAACGGAGACAAAGTCGAGGTTTTCACGAAATTATCCTGTGGCTTCCTCAATTTCTTTTTTAACAATCTCCATGTCTGCTTCCCAAAGAGGCTTCAACTTTTGATTATAAATTATAGCGGCGGGATGAAATAAAGGAATTAATCTTATTTTTACTCCATGAAATTCCATTTCTTTTACTTTACCATGAACTGAAGTAATTCCCGCCTGTTTATCCATATTTTCAACCACTCCATCAGCTAAAAAAAATTTAGTAGCATAATTTCCTAATGAACAAACAACTTTCGGTTTCATATCCTTAATCTGCTTAACCAACCAAGGAGTATGTGCACGAATCTCATCTGGAAGAGGATTTCGATTCTCAGGAGGCCTGCATTTCAATATATTGGCTATATAGACGTCTTTTAAACTTAAACCAACATTATTCAACAGCTTATCCAGATTCTTCCCTGCAGCACCTACAAACGGAAATCCTTGTAAATCTTCCTTAGCACCCGGAGCCTCCCCAACAAAAAGAATCTTAGAGTTTAAATCTCCCTTACCAACTACTATATTCTTACAATTTTTACAAATCTCTGTTTGTTTAACTAATTCCGCTTCAGGAAACTTAAATTCAGATTCATTAATTGCCACAGTTAACACTAAAAATAGAAAATTAATAAACATATGCCTTGAGCAAATAAATTACTTAGCTTTTTTCTTAATTTTAAGCAACTTCTCAATTTGCTCACGAACTTCGCCAATATTAATCGGTTTTAATAAAAATCCATCAGCACCTTTTTTCTTAAAATCTGTAATTACAGACTCTACAACCTTGGATGCGTTCTTTTCATTTAGAAAGAATAAAGAAGAATATCAAATTAAGATTATTTTTTTATAAAGTATCAAAAGAAGGCGGAAAAATACTCAATAACTTAAAACTTGTAGAATATAGGACACTGCCATTTGAACAACACGTAGAATCATCTAAAGTAACTAAAATAGTTTGTGAAGGAATTATTTATATAATACTTTGGACAGACCCGACTCAAACAATTGTAATAGAAAATGACTTAGTTGCAAAGGAGTATTTATATATATGATTCACTTTGGAATTGTTCTAGAAAATAAACTAACGTAAATTTAAAATATATTTACGCCCCGAACAAACAAAATCAAAATAATATGTCTATCGCAAGATAAACGCCCACACGAGGAATTGCACCCCGGTCACAGAGACCGCAACCCTGTATTCTATCTACTGAACTATGCGGGCCTAAAATAAACAAAATCACTTGACTTTAAAACATTTCTAATTAGAAAAGCAGAATAAAAATTACTTTAGTAAAACATTATAATATGTTTCATCCATCTTCTGACTATTTTTCCATCTTTTTACTGCTTCCAAACAAGCAGCCGAAGGAGGACCAACATAGATTTTATCGCCAACAATATCACCTAACTTTCTTCTAGGTCGCTTTTTTATAGATACAGTTGACTGCACACTATAATAAGACTCTACTTCCGGTAAATATAATCCTCTCTCTTCCAAATTTCCAAGTTTATGAAATTCGCCAACAACAGAACGATAAACAATTGGCTCAGGCTCACCAGCCAAAACCCAAGGCACGGTAGCTCTAATACCTTCAGTCGTAACAAGATCAGACTCAAATAACCCGCACATTTTAAAGAATATTTTCTCCCATTTTAATCTACAACAACATCATGTAAACCATCGGTCTCAACTTGGAATACAGTTTCATTATCAGGTAAGTTAGGAGAGTCTATTAATTTTGCAACTCTCGTATCTTTCTTACTTCTTCTCAAATACATTCTATAAGTTGAAGCATGCGCAACAATATTTCCACCAACCGCAGTTGTAGGATCACCAAACATCATAGCTGGATTTGCCATAACTTGATTTGTTACATAAACAGCTATATTATAGCTCTCAGCAATCTTCATTAAATTGTGTAAATACTTATTCATTTTCTGTTGTCTATCCGCAAGCATTCCTCTTCCAGAGAATTCAGCTCTGAAATGTGCAGTCAATGAATCGATAACAATTAGTTTTATAGGTTCACCATTCTTAATCAATTCTGCAACTTTGTCTAACAATAAAATCTGATGATCAGAATTAAATGCTCTTGCAACTAAAATATTTTTCAAAACTTTATCAGGATTAGCATTATATCTTGCAGCTAATTGTCTAATTCTTTCAGGCCTAAATGTTCCTTCTGTGTCAATAAAAACTGCTTTGCCATTTGCACCGCCTTGTTCAACGGGCAATTGGACATTAACAGTTAAAGCCAGAGCCAACTGAGTCTTTCCAGAACCAAAAGCCCCGAAAGCCTCAGTTATTGACTTGGTTTCAACACCTTTTCCTCCCAAAAGGTTATCAAGATTCTTACTACCTGTGGTAATATAGAATACTTCCTTTCGTTTTTCAGCAAATTCTAATCCATCCGAAAATCCTAAGTTCATCATAGAACGAGCAGCTTGAATAGCTTTTCTTGCAGCAGCTTCTCCCAAACCAGCTAATTCAGCTAAATCAGAAGGACCCATTACTGCAAGTCCCATTAAATCATAAATTCCTGCAGCTTCTAATTTTGCAGCAGTACCAGGACCAATTCCAGGGATATCAGTCAACTTCTTTTCAGTAGACTCTTCCTCTTTGTCTTCTTTTTTAGCAGCTTTTTTCTTTTTCTTATCTTCTTTTTCCTCAGAATCATCAATTTTTTCTTCAACCATAAACAGAATTACCTCTATCCTTTTATAAACATTTATGTAATTAAATCTCTATGTTAAAAAACAAAAATACGACGATAAGAATATCACATAAAAGTAACAAAACAAAAACAATCTCTTCAATTATACCACCAGAATTTATCCCAATAACAAAAAATTTCTTCTTATAAAAAGGCCAAAATAAAAAGATACCTCTTTTCGTGAAAAAATCAAGGAATAAATGACAAAAATAACCAATGAAAAAACCTACACCTGCAGAAGAATTAATAAAATAAATTATCAAACTAATAATAGAAGCTATCAAAAGACTATGAATCATCCCTCGATGTGAAAAAAATAATTGAAAAGGCCTAAAAATCCAATACTTCCCAAGTTTGCTTTTTGTAGAATCAATATCGACAAATAAAGTAGCAATCAGTAAAAAAATTCCAAAGATAAGTTTATCATAAAAACTAATTTCTAAAAATTTAAAGAAAGCCAAAAAAATAACTATTGCAAAAACAAAATGAGTTCTAAAAAGCATAAAAAATAATTAAGTTAAAGTAAAGTCGCCCTTAAGTGTTCTTTCTGGATAAACTACTAGGCCCTTTCCACCTTTAATATCCATTTCTACAATTCTTCGATCAATATTTGCGCCTCGCAGTTTGATAACTTCCATCGCTCTCTTTCTTGTTCCGCCCTTGTAGAAAACATTATAGATAGCAACGATACCATCTGAAAGGAAAGATACTGCTTCTCCAGCTTCTTGGAAATTATTACCTACATGAGTAGGACTAGATACTTCTCTAATCAACAAAGAAGTCATATTGTGAGATTCTAGATATCTGAATAATTGTTCCATATAAATTCTAAATCTTGACTCTTCACCTGAGAACGCAGATGAAATAGAAGATAATGAATCTATTAATACTAAATCTGGTTGAAAATCTGTAGGAATCAAAACTGGTTGTACATCAATCAATAATTCTTTCTTAGCTTCACTCAGTAATGCTTCAACGCTTCTTGCAATATCCAATGCATTGAATCTTTTAACATATAATAATTTCTTCTTTTCATATTCATCAACATCAGCACCGAAAGATTTCATATGATATCTTAATCTATACTCTGGCTCCTCAAAACTCATATAAAGAACTTTTTTTCCTCGCTCACACATCTGCTTAGCCATTTCTAAACAAAATAAAGTCTTACCACTACCAGGGCCACCTTCTATTAGAATTGCACTACCCTTAGGAATACCTGCACCTATCAAAGCATCAAAGCCAGGAACATATGTTTTAATATATTCTTGTTGAAAGCCGTCTGCTTTACTATCTTTTTTTGAAACCATATCACACTCTTGTCTATATCAAACTACTTGTATTTAAAAACCTTACGAAAATATTATTCCCGCTAGGTAATCACGAAATTCGAATAAAATAAGAGCAAATAAAAAAGAAGGAGCATATGGAATACCGTCTTTAATAAAAACTTTTTTGTTAAATTTTTTCATATAAGATATTTCTTCTTCGCTTAATCCATCCCAATTTTTTTTAAATAATTTTTTACCAATTTTCACGTCGGAAAAAAGCCAGTCACCGACTCTTAGCTCTTTTGTTTTAATATATTTTTTCATCGAAACTTCTTCAATACTTTTTGCAAAACAGATTAAAAAAACAAATAAGAAAATAAACAAAGAAAAAATAAAAAACATTTTCTCAATAAAACCTAAAAAAAACAAAATAACTACGAGACTAGATAAAAGATAGTTATATTTTTTATGATAATTTTTTATAAATTCTAATTTTGTTTTCTTGAAATCCTTAAAGAAAAAATAAAAAGAAAATAATAAGCTATAAATGCTTCCACACACAAAAAGCAAAATAGTATAGATCATCAAATTATACAATGAAGAAACTATAAGAGAAGTAAACATTAAAGGCGACAATGCAAAAAAAAGTTTTGAGTCTCCTCCGGAAAAAAATCTACCGTAATAAAATGCAAAACTAAGTATTACAACAAAAAAAACAAACAAACCAAAAGTAACTAAAGAAGTAGAATTGGTAAATAAGTTTTGAGTACAGCCCAAATACAAAACACCTGAAGAGAAGATAAACAGATTCAACCAGTCATCAATTTCTCTCCTAGTAAAATCCTGAAAAACAGCGATTAATGCACCGACTAGATAAATAAAAAAAAGAAAGTTCATCTTGATTCATTACTGACAACATTCATTGTCCTAAATCTTCCGCCTCTTTTAAACTGTCTATTCTTTCTTTTTTTCTTATCATCATTTTTATTCTTTCTCCTTTCGGAGTATCCATAGTCATCCATAAAGTATTAATAAAACGCGCATTATTAAATATTACTAACCGAATCCTTTCAAAACAACTGCCCCTAATAAAGACAATCCAGTAATAGAACCTAACGCAATAATCAAATAAAGAGTCATCCCATGTTTAAGATTTACACCAATCTCAGCAGTCTGTTCCAATTCATCTTTACCCGATTTAATAATAACTAGCGTAGTTGTTAAAATAAATATTATCTCAATTAAATAAATTCCAATAGAAACTTGTATCCAATATGGAGCAACCATAGCAGTAGACTTGAATATAGACAAGACGCCCCCTAGACCAAAACCACTTACCTGAGAAGTACTAGCAGTTGCTGTTGCAGTAGATAAAGCTCCTAAGATGGCAGTAATCATTCCAGATAAACCTACAATTATACCTGAAAGTAATGGAGCTAAGAAAGTCATATTTGATTTCATATCAGAAATAATATCTGCAAGCAAATCAGTTAATCTCTCATCAATCTTTCTAATATTTTTAACATAATCAGAAATAGACATTAAACTTCTAGCTGCAACCTGCAAACCTTTCTTAGAAGACTCAATCAAAATTCTCATAGAAGTTTCAATCAAATGAGAAGGATAGAAAACAATTGCTCCTCGTTTAGGATTAAACAACGCATTCTCAACTGACATACCTAATTGTTGAATATTCTGATTAACTAATCTGAAAAAACCTTCAGTTGAAGTCCCCTTAACAGAATCTAAAACTTTAGAGAACGCAATCTCAGGAGGCATACCATCTCCAAGCCTATTACCTAATTGAAATAACGAAGAAGTAAACTCTGCTTCTACTTCCTTATACTTCTCTCTCTCGACAAGCAATCTTTTTGTCCTCTGAGAATTTGCAATAATAAATACAAGAGAGATAGAGAGGGGAACAAGTAAAGAAAGGAGCAAGGACAATATCCCACTTGGCCCTACTAAAACACCATTTAATTCTTGTATACCGAACACACCTGTATTCTTTCCCAACATCTCCAAACCAACACTACCCCAAGTAGGATCTAAAGGAAGATTAAACCAAGAGTGAATAGGCAAATACATCCACAGTAAAGGAAGAATTCCTAAAAAGAAAAGAGGAAAACAAATAAGACTGGCATTAATATAAGGTTGATTAGTGTTATATAAATAGTATAAAGGATTCTTTTGCAACAAACTAGATTCACCATAACCTCCTGGCCTCTCTTGAACAACTTTTTGTGTCATAAAAATAACAAAGAATGGAACAAGCAAATTAAACACAACAAAAAGATGATACCATTTAATCCCACCACCCAACATAGTAGTAGCCAAAGGTAAAATAGCTAAAGACAAAGTAGGTAAAACAATACCTAACATATAGATATTTGTTAACGGAGATTTAACGTTATGAGTATACTTTAACATTTTTTCATAAACACCATCTAAAATAACTTGTAAAGATTTTTCTAAGAATGCAACTCTTCTTGATTCAGAAGGCTCATACAAACTAGATTCAATTAAATGAAACGCCTCTATAAATTCTAATGAAAAATCTCTCCATGTTTCCAAATAATGATCAACACTGTCTTTAACAGTAGAGTATCTTCCAATTTGGACATCCCAAAAAACTTTTTTGAAATCTAAAGCTAAAGGCTCATCTAAATGTTGAGCAGCGAATGCCACTGCCTTTTCAAAGTTACTAGTATGTTTCATATAAATAACAATATACAAAATTGCCGGAACCATTTGGGAAGAAGCTTTCAATCTCCACTCAATTGCTAATTTTTTAGGATATCCTGCAGTGTAAAAATAAATTACAACAGACGCAAGAACTGCTAAAAAAAGTAACATTTTTGGAAATGTTTCAACAGTAGGATCTGGCATTAACAACCAATAGGAGATTATTGCGAGGAAGCTAAGCAAAAATACAAGTAAAAAAGAAAGAATTGCAAAACCACCCGCCTCATCAGGAGTGATATTAAGATGAGCAATATCAATATTTTTCTGTAATTCTTGAGCATCTTTCTTTGACGCCTTAACATGAATTAAATTTCCAACATTCTTACACCACTTTTCATAACCAGTATAGTTTTGCACAAGACCCTTTCTAAAATCCTGATAAGACTTACTATATTCTGCAACATCTACATTTCCTTTGTCAAAACTATTAACTTGTCCACCTAACTTAGCTTCATACTTCTTTAGAATTTCATCTGTACTCGGTTTTGTAGCCATACTCACTCTCTTTTACATATAACCATTCCCGACTATATAAATATTTAGAAAAAATAATTAAAGAATTTTATACTCGAGAGCCCCAGATAAATCCGAGGCAAAGCTTCTCGAGTTGTACAAAATTAATGAGAAATGACACTTCTTAAAGCTAACTAAAATTACAAATTCACACGTTTAGATTCTTTTTCTAGCCATTTCTTCCATTCTGGGAAAACTCTATTTGAGTCTGGCAAACCAACCTCAGCCATTATCTTTTCAGATATTTGATGAAACGCATTATTTGAACGAACAGTAAATTCTGCTTCAAGCAATTCAGGATTTTCAGTCTTCTGCGCAAATGAAACAGTTTCTTCTTTTATCTTCTGTCTTAAAGTAATATTATCCCAAACAGCATCCCAATTTCCAGCCCAACCTTTTACATTTGATGCAATATCTTTTATAATTTCAGAATCTCCATTAATCAAATCGTCAGTAGGTTTTAATTTATCTTCTTTAACTTCATATTTCAACAAATCAACAAACCCACCTTCAGCCAAAGGGTCTTTAGTCCAATGCTTTCTAACTTCAGAAATACTCAAAACTCTTCTCCAAGATTTCATTCCGTCTGGAGACTTTACCGGATTAGCAACTAAAATACAATCTGTAGCTTTGAAAGAAGTTACCGGAACACCTAAGTCATTTACAACTCTATCAAAAATACCATAAGGAGATGCACCGTGAATAGTACCTGCTACAACATTTGCAAGTGCACCAATTCTCATTGCTTCATACAAAGCCTTAGCTTCGCCGCTTCTGATTTCACCAACTATCAAAGAAGAATCTCCAAGTCTCAGAGAAGCCCTGATACCTTCTTCAGCAGAAACTTCTGTTGTTTCACCAGTTAATGCACTTCTAACTTTCATTGATAAAATATTATAATCTAAATCTCTTAAAGCATCAACTGGAAGTTCAGGAGTGTCTTCAACAGTAATAACCCTATAACGAGGCATAATCTCTAACATTAAAGCACCCAAAACAGAAGTCTTACCAGATGAACGAGTACCTGCAACCAATAAAGTTCTTGCACCATCTATTAAGAAACTCATAACGCCCGCACCGAGCCCATCAATCATTTTGTTTTTAATAAATAAAGGAAGAGTCCATGGTTTTGTTCTGTGTCTTCTAACAGAATATGCCAAACCACCAATCGAAAGAGGCTGTTGAATAATAGCGACTCTCGCACTCATATCACTTAAACTTAAATTTGTATCAAGAATAGGGTTTGCTTCATCTAAAGCTCTACCAGAAAGCATTCTAAATTTTGCAGCCCAAGATTCAACATCTTCTTGTGATAAAACGAGATTAGAAGAACACTCTTCATAATCATTATGCCTAACAAAAACCCGTGAAAGCGCAACCGGAGCATTTAAGGAAATATCCTGAAGCTTTTCGTCCTGTAATAATACTTCTAGAATACCAAAACCTATAGTGTATCTAACTAAAATATGCGCAAGAAGATTCAACTCAGGATAACTTAAAGAAATTGTTTTGCTATTAGCAAGATCTTGTAATAAATCACGCGCAACATTAAAGAAAACCTGCCTAGTTCTCTCAACATCACTAAATTCTTCCTGTGTAGGCCTATGTTCAATTAAAACATTTCTCGCCAAGTTAAGCAAAGTATGGTGTTCTTCTCTAAGTGAATATTCTGGAGGAGCCAAACTGTAAATAAGTTTTGCCTTGTTAGGTTCTTTAAAAATAGTAACTGTACTTTTATCATAGCCAGAAGCTATTTCATATTGATCAATAATTTCCGAATCCTCTGGAATCTTGGAAATCATCCTAGTAAATGTAAAGTTAGGCATAATATCTGGCCTAAAAAGCTTAGAATAAATTTCTCGACTATCTGAATACCCTTGCTCAATTAAAACTTGATATTTTTTTATTAAAGAAATATTTTCAAAGTATTTGATAAGTTTCTCGAGCAACCAGATATATTGATTATTGTTAACTCCTTTTGAATTTGACACTTTCTCTGCGACAAGAGTTGCATTTAGAAATCTGTAAGCCTTCAGAGGATCATATTTGAGTAAAGTATTAACAAGATAATTAAGAGTATTATATATTCTCGGAAAGTCAGGAAATGAAGAAAGTTTTTCATTACTTAGAACTTGCTCTTGTTTTATTAAAAAATTATACAATGAAGCAACTTCTACAAGCATTTGAACTTGGCTAAAATTGTAAGAATAGTTTCTTTGTTGCACTAAAACAACCCTAGTAATATTAGAATTTTCTGCTAATGCATCTATTGTTTTAACCATAACCTCCGGAGAATCTGCAATAGAAGGTACAGAAGCATCACCGAGATAATTAATATACATTACATTCTCCCCGGATTCGCTGATTACCTCATACGAATACAGAGCCGTTTCTGGTTTGAACATCACTTTCTTTTTTCACCTCAGAAACAGATAGAAGAACAACATTAAAAAGATTTGTATATAGAATAGAACTTGAGCAAACTCTTATAAATACCCAAATCATATAATATAAAAGATGGCGGATCAACAACAAGACAATCAGTTACAATACCTTCTATCGGATTTAGGGACCCGTATGAGAGAACTTGAAGAAAGAACAAGCTCAATAAAAGAAAGAGTTCTATTAATAAATTCAAACATGATTGACTCAAAAGAAGAAATAGAACAGAGAGTTCTAGCAATAGAAAAACAAAATGCAAATCTTACTGCCGATTTAAAAAAAATTAATTCAACAATACAAAATATTCTAGCAGAAACAAATAATTTTGTAAGAAAAGACGAAATAATCTTAGTTGAAAGAATGCTAAAAGACTTTCAACCATTAGAATTTGCAAGAAGAAAGGACTTAGAAGAATTAAAAGAGAGTATGAACATAAAAGCAGATGAAAGAATAATAAATCCAAAAGAAATAAAAACCAGAGAAACGACAGAATAGTATGATTCAGGTGAATAGAGTTGTACAAATGCAACAGCAAGGAATGTCGGACAATGACATCATAACTGCATTAAAAAATGAAGGCGTTTCTTCAAAAGATATTTCGGATTCATTGGCACAAGCAAGAATAAAAATGGCAGTATCACAAGAAGACCAAACAGCAGAATATCCTCAACAAGCACAGTATGCACCTCAAGAACAGCAGTACGCTCCACAAGATCAAGGACAATATGCACCTCAACAATATGCAGAACAAGGTTCGATGAGTATTGAAACAATAACTGAAATTGTAGATAGAATTATAGCAGAAAAACTCAAGGAAATTAATCAAAAAATAAAACCAGTTGTAGATTTCAAAAATAAAGCAGAAGAAGACATTACAGATCTAAAAGAAAGAGTTAAACGAATTGAATCAATGATGGATGCATTACAAAAATCAGTAATTGGAAAAGTAGGCGAATTTGGACAATCAACTTCTATGATTCATCAAGACTTAGAAAACTTACACGGAACAGTTTCAAAACTAATGAATCCTTTAATTGATAATTATAATGAATTGAAGAAAGCAAATACTTCTAGAAAATAAATCTATAAAAAATAATTATAACAACAAAAATTACTTAGTTACTTTCTTTGTAAGTACCCAAGAAACAAAGCCAGCAAGAACAATCAAGATAATCATTCCAGCCCAGTCATTATTAAACCAAGCGTCAACAGTATCAAAACTTATAGCCCAATTAAAAGTATAACTTGAAGAAACTACAAACATAATAACAACAATAGCAACTAAAACACCTGCAAAACTCTTTTCTTTTGTAAAAAATTTCAAAGCATCTTCACCTACAAAACTAAGCATCAGCAAAATCATAAATAAACATACAATAAATACGACAAACCATGAAACATTCATTTTGGTAAATTCAACTAAATCTACATTAACTATAAAAAAAGAAGCAATAATAAGAGATAAAAATAAAGGAACCCAATTATTATCTCCTCCTAAAATTTTAGTCTTTACAAGCAAAGCATAAATTAAAATAAAAATAAATAAGAAAGAAATTACAGGCATAATAGTATTGATTGCAGCAAGTGAAACTACCATCTTAATCTTTCTTGACTATCCAGTAGATTAGTCCTCCAATAGCGCCAATCAAAATTAATCCCCAGAAGTACTCTTCTAAGAAGTAAGTAACTCCCCAATTATCAACCCCGTAAAGATTATTCCATTCTGACCAAGCCCATAAAACAACACCTAAGCCCAATACCCATCCTATCCAAGACAAAGATGCTGGATTTTTACCAGTAGGATCTGGTTTATAGAAGAAACCAATCAAAATTAATAAAACCAAAAATATTGCTAAAGCAATTCCAAAACGAGGAAAGATAGTTGCAAAAAAAGTAGAAACATAATCATTCAATAAAGAAATAAAAGCAACTGAAACAGCAATAATTGCATTAATACCGTTCACATTCTTTTGACCATCTGTCTTAGCATTACCAAACAACTGAGTCTTCTGCAAGATAGCAAAAACTATTGAGAAAATAATTAAAAAAGGAAACACATATGAGAAGACCCCATACTCTGCCCAAGTATTCAGTACCTGCGTAATATCTAATGTAGCCATAAATTAAACCAGTATTTATAGTTTATAAATTCTTCTGTAGAATAAACTAAAACAGAATAAATAATACAACTGACGTTAGTTCGCACCTGTGTTTCTAAAAAGAAAACAAATATAAAAACAAAAAAGCAAACAATATTATGAAATACCATCATTTACTAAAAACGAAACGTTCCTTCAAACAAGAATTCAAAAAACAGATCAGATTTGCGATAACCGCAGCAATCGGATTTACAATAGCCTTTGCATGGAGAGAAGCAGTATTCGATCTATTCTTAAATTTCACATCAAGAGTCTTAGATTTATCATTTGAACATTACTCCACAAAAATTTACACAGCAATAGTTATTACAGTCCTAGGAGTATTACTTATTTTTCTCACATCAAAAATATTAAAAGAAAAGCAATAATCAGGCTGAAAAAGTATAATTCTGAACAACGCTTTTTATCTTACTAACAAAATTTTGAGGACTTAAAGCAGCCCCTATTGCACTTTCTCGAAGCTCAAATTTACCCAACATCCGAGTTCCATTTCCAGAACCATCAATAACTAAAACAGTAGGGAAATTAATAGTGCCACTTAAATATAATCTTTTGATAGTAACCCCGGGCTCAGGATATGTACAAGTATTTTCACAATTAACTCTGTTTGCATACACTAACGGAATTCCATTATCCATGGCCCATTTAGTAAAATCTGCACGATTATATACCTGAAGATCTGCAGCAGTACAAGAAGAACACCCGGAAGTTTTTCCATAGTTTACAATATAAAATTTACCATTTGCTTTCGCAAGAGCTTTCGCAGCAGCTAAATCATACGTCCACCTACCAGCCACAGATCCGGAAGTAGCAATTGCAGAGTTCTCTAAATAAGGAGTATTATAAATTCCATAATTATTCATATGAGTCACAGAATTAGTAGATATTACAGGAGCAGAAACAACCGTCCAATTTACTAAAGAAGAATAGTTAAAATTTTGAGCACCTATAGAGGAAACTGGAGCTGAAACAGCTGTTACATTTACCCTATATTTTCCAGTATAAGAATCTACAATTTTAATGAAATCAGTAACTGTCAAATTAGCCTTTACCCCATTAATATTATAGCCTTTTCTGTAAGTAAAGGAAGCAACCGCATTTGTGTTCTCATAACCGACAATTATAATAAAAGGAAAACCTATACTAACCCCACTCGCCAATAGAGGATTAACATATCTTTGTCTAATTGTTTTAGTAGGATCCAGACTTTCATACTTAGAACTTGCATAAATCATTGCAATACCATTACTATACGCCCATTGTTTAAATTCCTCTTTATTAAAAATATTATTTTCAGCCTGTGTACAATAACTACAACTTTGAAGATTACCGTAATTAATAATGTAGAATTTCTTATTCATTTGAGCAATTTGACTAGCTGCAGAAAGGTTTGTACTCCAAGTACCTGCAACAGTCCCTGAAAGATTAGTAACGAGAGTAAAAGAAGGCGCAACAGGAGTTTCATTCTCATAATCTGTGTAATTTAGACCAGATCCATTCCAAGACTCACTACAGTTTGGACAATCCTCTTCTGAAATATTTTCAGTTGAATTATCAACTTCCGTTAAATTAATTTGGCTTTGGTTTTCTTCAGATTGCTCTGGAATCTCGACAATCTCTTCGATATAATTAGAAACATATACAGTATATTGCTGAGTGCTATTATCTGTTGCCTTAACTATATAATTTACAGGAATAGTGAAATCCTTACCCACGCCAGAAAGAGGAGAAACTGAAGCATTTTCTGAAACAGAAATAGAAGGCACTAAATATTTCAAAGACCGATTATCTTGGAATTTTACAAAAACCCTATGCCTTACATCATCAATTTCGCCAGAAACAGAATCTAAGCTAAAGGCAACTATTTTCTTCTGAGGTTTATTTGAAGAAAAAGTAGTTGCTGAAATTCCAGAATCGGAAGTTTCATTAGTAATATTTGAAAGAGGACTAGTTGCATTAACCAAAACTACCTCTAAATTTTCGTCATAATAATATTCAGGTTCCGGCTCTATAGAAATAACTTCCTCAGCCACACAACTAGATAAATAATTTACAAATAAAGACTCGCAAGTTTTTTGACCACCATTATCTTGTACAGTAGGAATAATTTCTATTTTTTGAACATTATCTAAAGTATAAGGTATAGGATAAACATAAAAAGAACTAGGAGCAAGACCATATGATGAAGAATAGTTTATGGACCCGTTATTTGAAAATATAATAAAGTCTATTTTTTTTAGAATAACATTTTCAGAAGAACGACTAACATAAATTTTAACCAAATTGTTTGCATTATCAAAACAACTATAGGCTTGCTGAGTATTAAATGACAAACCTAGCTTTTCACAACCGCCCGAAGTAACATCTAAAATATCTTCCTCATCTGAAACACTAGGTAATGTTGGTTTCTCTTTTGTTTCGTTTCCAGAATTTAACCAAAAAACCGCACCAGCGATAACTAAAAATAAAACTACAATACCTACAATCAAAAAAAACTTTGAATTGTCCCTCTTTTCATCCATCAGAAAATATAAAGAAAGAACTTTATAAATTTACGTAAACTAACCGTTGTCACTAGATTCTTTTCTTAACGCAACCCAAAGTGCTGCAGCAATAACAACAACAATAAGAACATTTCCAAAAACAGAAGAATCGCTCGCCCAATTAGAGATATAAGTCCAAGCATCTGTAACTGTTAAAACAAGAATTATAACAAAAAGAATTGCAGCAGCTAAAACTGTTTTATTAAACCACTTAGGCAAATCCAAACCTTTGTCCTTTTCAACCTTACCACTGAAACCATAAATAACTAAAATAACAAATAAAACGACAAGAGCTACGGCAAGCCAAGGCACCATATTAACAATAATATCTCGAGGAGTAGGCATACCAATCAAAATTAAAGAAATAGCTAAAGAAATAAGAGCATCAATCTGTGATTTCCCTTCGCCAAATAACTTAGACCTTTGTAAAATAGCAAAAATCAGCACAAAAACTAGTAAAAAAGGCAGTATTCCCTTTGTAAACAAATCCGTAGTGAATAAATCCATAGTAAATATAATTACATTGAATCTGAACCATCAAAGTTCATTTCTTCATCATCTTCTTTCAATGGAATCGCATTCTTGCTAATCAATAAAACATCACCAACAGCCTTCAAAAACTGCTGAGGAACAATAACTCCTCTAGCGCCGCCAAGAACGGAGCTCATTCCAGAACTTCTGGAAACTACAATTCTCCAACCATCGATTTTATTATCAGCAAGGTTTACTTCTTCCACGATACCAAAAAGATCACCGGAATCTGTGAAAACCTTTCTTCCTATAACTTCACTCAATTTTTTTATTTTCATAAATATTTGATTAAAATCCCCTTTAAATACATTTCTATAGAATAATATACAATATATGCGTTTAGCCTGAACTAATTGAATTAAATAATAATGACGGCTAAATAGATTTCTATAAGCCAATATACACTAAATCTGTTTACATAAATACTAGGAGTAAATAGATTTCTATAGGTCAATATATACAAACCTACTTACAAAAATAAAGTTCTCGCCGAGAACATTAGATTTATAAAAAACAAAAGCTTCTTTAAAATATGGAAACAGAACAACTAAAAAAAGAATCTCTAATAATTATATTGACTGCTATTATCTTAGGTCTTGCATTATCTTATGCAGAAAGAAATTGGCAAGCAACTTTAATTGCTTTTGCAACAATATTGTTAGTAATTTTAGTTAACGTTCTTGCAAAAAAATTTATAGCATATAATTTAGAAACAAATGCAAATATAGGATTTTGGTCTTTGTATTGGTACGGATTTACATCCAAAAGCCATTATAACAAACCGATGGCAATGGCTTGGCTACCATTATTAACATCACTTATAACAAAAGGAGCCTTTGTTTGGATGCCGATAATAAACTTTGATGTTACAGCTAGACCTGAGAGAATAGCTAGAAGACATGGACTTTATAGATATACAGCAGTAACGGATTGGCATATTGCAATTATTGCAGTAGTCGGTATTGTTGCAAATATTATAGCAGGAATAGCAGGTTATATTTTAGGATTCGAAACATTCGCAAAATGGAGCATATTCTATGCAGTCTGGTCAATAATACCTGTCGGAAGTTTAGACGGAACAAAAATATTTTTCGGAAGCAGAAAATTTTGGTTTTTGATGGTATTTATTTTAGCAATAACACTTCTTTGGGGATTAACAGTTATATAAAAGAATATAAACGAACAATTTTTTGATTTTAAAAAGATGACAACATTAACACCTAGAGATTATCAAAGTTCAATTCTTGAAGTATGTAAAAAAGAATCTTGTCTAGTTATTCTCCCGACAGGTACTGGAAAAACATTAGTTGCATTAATGCTTGCTATGGAAGTATTTAGAAATAACCCTCTCCAGAAAGTAGTGTTTCTTGCACCAACGCGTCCTTTAATCGAACAACATGTAGAATACTTTACAAAAAATCTCCTGGAGGGATTTGCGCAAATAGATTTATTCACAGGAAAAACGCCTGCAGATCAAAGAAAAAAAATTTGGCAAAGAGCAGAATTTATTTTCTCAACACCACAATGTATTGCTAATGACTTAAAGAAAGGACTCTACGATTTATCAGAAGTTTGCCTGTTAATCCAAGACGAATGCCATAGATGTCTAAAAAATTACTCATATAACTTAATATCTCAAAAATATAAAGAACAATCTATCAAACCACATGTCTTAGGACTAACAGCTTCTCCAGGAAGCGATAAAGCAACAATAAAGAAAGTATGCGATAATTTAGGAATAAATTCTGTAGAGATCAGAACAAGAGACTCTCCGGATGTAAAACCCTACCTGCAAGAAAGAGAATTTGAGAAAATAGAAATAGAGTTTCCAATTGAATTTGAAGAAATACGTCAGTTAATGAGAGATGTGGTAAATGACAAAATAAATTCCCTTAGAGATATGAAAATCTTATTCGGCCCAGCAACAAAGGTAGCACTACTTGAATGTCAAAAAAAACTTTTCAAACATTTAGAATCAGGAGATAAAAATCCAAGCTACTTTGCAGGAATATCTGCCTGCTCACAAGCAATAAAAATTCAACACTCCTTAGAACTTCTAGAAACTCAAACAATAGGCTCTTTTATTAATTATATAAAAACAATTTTCAAAGAAGCTGAAGAAAAGAAATCAAAAGGAGTTCAAATCTTAGCAAAGGATTTGAGAATAGGAAAAGCATTCACAATTGCAACAACCTTAGATTTGGAACATCCGAAACTAAACAAAATAAAAGAAATAGTAGAAGAAGCCATAAATTCAAACCCTAAAGCAAAAATAATTATTTTCGCACAATTTAGAGAAACAGTAAAGAAAATATCAGATATGCTTTCCACAAATCCATTACTAAAACCCGGAATATTTGTAGGTCAAGCAATGAAAGAACATGACCAAGGAAAATCTCATACAGGGTTAAAACAAAAAGAACAAAAAGAAATGATTGAAAAGTTTTCAAGAGGAGAAATAAATGTTTTATGTGCAACCTCTATTGCAGAAGAAGGATTAGACATTCCAGAAGTTAGCGAAGTTATTTTTTATGAGCCAGTTCCATCGGCAATTAGAACAATTCAAAGAGCAGGAAGAACTGCAAGACTTTTTCCAGGAAAATTAAAAATATTAATTACAAAAGACACTAGAGATCAGATTTCACATTATGCTTCACAAGCAAAAGAAAGAAGAATGCATAAGGCAATCCAAGAAATAAAAAATGATTTCGATAATGGCCAGAAAAGCTTATTCTGAAATATACATTCCACCGCATATTTGTTTAAAAATAGATAATCTATAAATAATAAAGTATGGCACGAATAATCGGACAAGGTTTTTCTTTTGATGACGTTCTTATAATTCCGAGATATAATAAAATTCGTTCTAGAACACAAGTAGATTTCAAAACAAGAGTAACAAGAAACTATTCTATCAATATCCCTATTGTTGCAGCCAATATGGACACCGTTTGTGAAAAAAAGATGGCAATAACAATTGGAAAGTTAGGAGGCTTGGGAGTTCTTCACAGATTTATGACTATAGAAAAACAAGTAGAAGAAGTAAAAGCAGTCAAACATGAAAATCTAATTTGCGCAGCAGCAATTGGAATAAAAGATTACGAACAAAGAGTCCCATTACTTGTTGCAGCAGGAGTTAATATATTAGTTTTAGACATTGCACACGGACATTCGAAATATGCTGGAAAAACATTAGACTGGATAAAGGAAAATTATAAGCAAGTAGATGTAATGGTAGGAAACATTGCAACAAAAGATGCAGCAGACTATTTCTTATCTAAAGGAGCAGATGCTGTAAAGGTAGGGATAGGTCCAGGAGCAATGTGTACAACAAGAATAATGACTGGTGCAGGAGTCCCACAATTAACCGCCATAATGGATGTCTATGAAGCAATAAGAGGAGAGATACCTATTTGTGCAGATGGAGGAATAAAAAGACCAGGAGATATAACTAAAGCCCTAGGTGCTGGAGCAAACACTGTAATGGTTGGCTTTGTTCTTGCAGGAACAGATGAAACACCGGGAATATTAGTCAAGAAGAACGGAAAGTATTATAAGAATTATATGGGAATGGCGAGTTATGATGCTACATTGAAAAAACATAATTTGAATGGTGAGAAAAAAGAAGTAATTAGTGTAGAAGGGGAGAAAACACTAGTTCCATACAAAGGAAAGGCAGAACCTATCATTAAAAAATTTATAGGCGGGCTTGCATCAGGCATGACCTACCAAGGAGCAGAAAATATGACAAAATTAATCGGAAGAGCAGACTTTATACAAATAACAACATCAGGTTTTCAAGAAAGCATAGCACACGGAAAAAAAGAATATTAACTTTTTAACAATTTCTTAAAATTATCAAGTTTCTTTTCGTCAAATAATTCTGTCTTAACCAATTTTTCTTTTGGACAAGTAAATATTTTTTCAAGAGTCTTAAATTTTTCAATAAGAGCTTTTGCAGTCGTAGGGCCTACTCCTGGAAAACCTTCTAAAATAAACTGCTTCTGTTCTTCAAAAGTCATCTCTGTTTTCTTAAATCTAAGAGAATTATCTTTTTCAGATTTTTCTAATCTTTTAGCAAGAACTAATAACAATTTTGCACTATCTTCCTCATTTTGAGAATAAATTATGGGAATTCCGAAATCAAGAGCACAAGACAAAATCATTCCCCTAATAGCATTTTCATTTATTATAGAATCACGGAAGTTATACAAAAAACCCTCAAGCAATAAAAAACTTTTAGTATATTTTTTAAGTTCAGTAAGTTGCTTCATAAGTCTTTTATCAATTATACTAGCCTGAAAATCTTTGAATGTTTTTCTTTCAATAACAATATCTCCAACTATATAATCACCAATGTCTAACTTCTCAAATTTAACATTTGCGCCCTTTCCGGAAAGATAAGAATAAACCAACGACTGTTTTTCCCTAGTATCTACAATTATCGGAAATTTGTTCTGTTCCACACTTTTAACTTCAACACTTTTAGAAAAAATATTTTCAATTTCTTTCATTTTACTAAACACCACTAATAAAAATTATTAAAACAGATTTATAAAATTTACACTTCATCTAACTCATTCATTAAGACATTAACCAGCTCTCCATTTAAATATGGATCGAAATCTCGCTTCTTATCTTCCAAATAAGAAGCAACCTTATAGACATAATCTCTTTCTCCCGGAGGACTAACTTCTTGATAAAATAGATAGCCTTCTGCCCACTCCGAAAGACTTGATTTTCCAAACCGCGTAGAATCTATTGCATCAATAATAATCCCTCTCTTTAAACCATAAGGGAGTTTAAGTTTATCCATTAAAACATAAAAACAAATTTTCAATTTAAAAATAAACACGATAGTAAAAGATATATTTCACAAAACAAAAGTCATTTAAACCCTCAAATACTTAAGATTTTATATTTTTAAGGACTTAAAACTGAGTAAGAAAACTTTGTATTCTTTGCAAGAGCTTGCAACTGATCTAAACTAACACTTTGAATATTTTTTTCAAATTGATAATACTTCTCAGCCTTATCTAAAATTTCCTCCATCACTAAATTAACAACAGTTTCCTCGCTCCCCTCTGATTCAATAAGGTAATTACCTACAATCTGTCTTTTTGCTTCCTCTAATTCTTCCTTAGAGATATTCTCCATCTTCTTAAACTCTTTAGAAACAATATCTATCACTTGCTTTACCTTACTTTTATCAGTCCCAGCATAAATCAACAAATAACCATAATCCCTACCAACATCAAAATCAGATTTAATTGCATAAACAAGCCCTAGTTTTTCTCTAACCTCTAAAAATAATTTAGAAGACATACCATCTCCAAAAATAGAATTAAACAATTGAGCTGCATATCTCTCTTTTGAACTCCCAATAGGAAAATGAAAACCCATTGCAAGATTTGCTTGCTCCAAACCGGGCCTTTTCTCTTCCGAAGTTAAACTGATTTTCTTAGGCATTTGGCTTTTTTCAAGAGAACTATTAGTTGGAAAATCGAATTTGTTTACAAACTTCATAACATCAGACAATGAATTATTTCCAACGACACACAATACAGAATTTGCCGGACAATATTTAGCTTTGTGTTTTTTAATAATCTCTTCCCTAGTTAAAGAAAGAATAGTCTTCTCATCACCAGAAATATTTAATCCGAAAGGTTTTTCATACAAACTCTGTTTAAGTTTATCACAAACATAAACTCGAGGATTATCCTTACGCATTTTAATCTCTTCACATATAACTTTTATTTCCTTCTTTATTTCTTCCTCAGGAAAATTAGAATTAAAATAAATATCAAACAGAACATCCAAAGCTACATCCAAATGTTTTGAAGGAAGCTTTGCATGATAAAGAGTCACTTCTTCATGCGTAAATGCATTCAAAATACCTCCAATCTTTTCAATCTCAGAAGAAATTTCCTTTGAGCTCCTTCTTTTAGTGCCTTTAAAGCACAAATGTTCAATAACATGGCTAATACCTTTTTCCGCTTCTTTCTCATATTCAGCCCCAAATCTGCTTGCAATAGCAACAGTTGTAACAGGTACATCTCTCTTCTCATGCAAAATAGTTAAACCATTAGACAATATTTTTTTTGTAAACTTTACCATATCAACCTCATTACTATAAAATATTGAAGTACATTTATATAGGTTTTGCTATCAAAAACTCTTCATCGAACAAATCAAACTTGTCAACAAGCAAAAAATTCTCTTTAATAAAATCTTCAAGCCATCTTCTTTTTATATCAAACCTATTTCTCCCAGAAATACTCTTCAGCGGATTTGATATAACTAAAATATCTTGTTTACCTAATAAACCTTTAATCTCTGAAAGAAAAGTTTTTGCAAAATTAGGCTCTAAATTTTCTAAGGCATCAATAACTTGCAATAACATAATAAGCCGAGGAGATTTAGAACCTTCTAAAATATTTTTTACCTCAGATAAATTAAATAAATCCCCCCAAACAACTTTTGCATTTGAAAAGTTATTTTTTATAAAATACTCATTTTGTAGATCACACAATTGTCTAGTACTTTCTACACCGATATAAGATATCTCTCCAAAATCCTCTTTTAAATAAGAATATGAAAAACCATTCATACCGCATCCAAAATCTAAAACACTCTTAAAATTATTTCCGACAACAGAAACTATTTTTTTATAGAATTCAAAATAATTTCTTTTTTTGCTAGAGATATGACTCTCAAGTACAACCTCGTCTTTTCCTTTTAGAACCTTATTAGTCAAAAAAACACCAAAATACTTTCTTAAGAAAGCACGAACTAATTTAACTTTTTCTTCATCTGACTTATTCTTTATTTGTTTCTGTAACAACACTTTCTCAACTAAACTGTCTGGTAAACCAGAAAATTCTCTCTTTTCTTTAATTTTTCTAATAAGATCCATCCCTGTTCAAAAGAGAACCTATTTAAATAAGTTATTCCTCTAAAATATGGAGGTATGATATGAGCTGGTACGAAAAAACAGCATTAGTTCTTTCCGCAATTGGAGCAATCAATTGGGGCTTGACAGAACTAGGCTGGAATGCGGTAGCAAATACTGTAGGCCTAATAAATCCAATTCTTGCAAGCATAGTTTACTATGTTGTAGCACTTTGCGGTATTTGGGCATTAGTAGCTATCTTTAAAGATTAAACAAACAGAAAATTTTTATTTTTTTTCTTTTATATAACGTGGGCTAATTTAATATAAAATTTAGAAGAAGCTCTTTTTGCCTCACTTCAGGATGAAATAATACTCCATAGATCTCTTTCTCTTTATGTTTGATTGCCTGAGGTACTTTTCCTTCCTTGCAAAAAATTTCAAATTCCTTTAATCTACTAAAATCCACATAATTGTTATGTAAGTGCCAAACCTCTTGCTTGCCAATAAGACCTAAAAAATCCTTATTAAAATTCTCAAAATAGAAGCCAATCTCACTTTCTTTTTTTACAGATCCTCTAAAAACTAACCCTATTAATTGCATGCCTGCACAAATTCCAATAAGAGGCTTGCTAATATTTTTTATCCACTCAAATTTTTTTAAATCTTTTGCATATTCAAAATCTTTTAAAGAAGTTCCACAGATAACTATATGGCTTGCTTTTTTAAGATCTAATTCTTTAATAGATTTATAAGATTTAACAAAAAAAGGAAAGTTATTATTTTTTAAAATATTTTCTATAGGCTTAACGAACTCATAATAATGAAGTTTTTCCTTACAAACATTTACAACAAGAATCTCCTTCATAAAAATTCGCCTCTCCAAGCATTTCCTTCACCAAAAACATTTCTTATTTCTACATCGAGTCTTTTTTTAAACAAAGGGCAATTTACAGCCAAACTTTCGAACTCACCACCTTCTCCAGCAGGATTTATTCTATACTTGTCCGATAATACCTTAATCTCTTCAATAAATTTTCCATCAATTTTTCTTCCAATCCATTTTTTATCAAGAGGATATGCTGCAACTCCTGAAATAATAACCTCAAACTTATTCTTAATTAAATCTTCTAAAATTTCAATCTGATTTTTTTGCCAAAGAGGATTAAAGCATTCAATTCCTAACTTATTACAAATATTCTGAACCCTGGAAGCCTGATAAACAGACTCAACTGCACCAGTAACAACACCTTCAATTTTATATTTCTTAACAGCCAGTTTAATTGCTTTCTCTAAATCTTTAAGTTCTTTTTCTTTTTCGCCTCTTGTTTCTTGTATAATCAAAGGAATTTTCATACAATCTGCTTGCCTTTTTGTAAGTTCAATTGCAGGAGTATGAAACATAAAGCTATCCTTATTTTTACTCCACAAACTAATCAAACAAGAAATTTTGTAGCCTTCCTTTTTTGCAAGCCAAGCCGCATATGTAGAATCTTTCCCACCAGAGAATAAAACACCTAACTGCATATAAGTGAAAATAAATAAATGTTTATTAAACTACCTATTAAACTTATTTTTTATATAATCAATCATCCTATTACCTGATAAAAGAATGGTTGAAGCACCAATCCTTATAAAAAAGTCTTCTCTGCCTTCAAATTTTAAAAATACAGGTTTTGAACTTTTCATACAACTAATTCTTAGAATAGTTTTATTATCATCAAACTTGAAAAAATCAAAACCTAAAAATGGAAGAAATTCAGGACCAATATCCTCTTTTATTAAATTTGTCAAATGTCTATTGAAAAGATCTAAATTTTCAAAACCATCTTTATCCAAACCTAGAATCTCAGATTTGTCTGAAACGCCAATAAATAGAAATCCTCCTTCACTATTCAAGAAAGAAGAAATAGACTTCAAAACAGCATGTTCCACTCTAGAATCTGCTTGACCAGTATGTAAATTTACACGCAAACTAGACTTAAACTCTACTCGCTCACCTTCTCCAGATATAAGCACTCGCCCAACCTCATCTACTGCTTTGCTTCTGGAAATAAACAAATTAGGGTTTTCTTCTCTTATTTTTCTTGCAACACCTTTGAACAATCTCCCTTTTAATTGAGTAAGATAAAGATAGCCCAAAATATTAGAAATAATAGAACCTATTACAACTAAAAGTAGATTGGCCATTGCAAATTGATGATCTCCATAAGAAATTGAAAAACCAAATATACTCTTCAAATAAAATTTTGTAATTTCTAAAAAAGAAGCCATAGCTACAGAAACACAGAGAGACAAGAAAAAAACCATTCTAAATGAAAATTTAGAGTCTCGATTAAATAAAAAAGTAAAAATAAATACAAACCCTAAAAAACCGAGCGTTAACCCGAAGAGTAACTGTGCAAATTCAGGTAAAAATTGTCCAACCAATGAAGAAAAAACTAGAAATAAGAGAAAAATAAACTCTAGCTCAAATGGAAACTTAAGAACATATTTTTGTTTAGTAAAATAAGGTAAAACAAACAAAATAGCAACTAACAGGTTTGCAGAAAGTATATGCCAAAAATGAGCATAAGCTAAATAACCTAAGAATAAAATAAAAAACAACCTGCATAAAAAAATAAGGGCCTTTCTTAAAATAGCCTTTTCTACCATAAAAACAGATAATAATGCAGATTTAAATGGATTATGAAACTCAAATATACATAATTATCAATCAACTTTAAAAATAACAATTCCTTATAAGAAATATGCCAGCAAACGCTTCCCCGGAATTTTCGCATGCCGAATTGAAATTTGACAAAGCACAGTCAGACGAAGAAAGACTTCTAGCTATGGAAGAAATGATAAGATCTATGCCCCAACATAAGTCTGCAGAATCCCTAAGATCTAATTTACGTACCAGATATAAAAGACTTAAAGAAAAACTAGAAACTAGAGGTAAAAAATCAGGCGGCGGAAATAAACCAACAATAAAGAAAGAAGCAATGCAGGCAGTAGTTCTAGGTTTCCCAAATGTAGGAAAATCTTCTCTCTTTGAAATCTTAACAGAAAACAAAAATAAGACAATTTCACCGGTGGCTTTTTCGACATATACAACTATTGTAGCTATGATGCCTTTTGAAGATGTTAAAATACAGCTAATAGATATGCCTCCTTTTCCAAACGAAGATAAAAGTTTAGTAAATACTGCAGATACAATAATAATAGCAATAGACAATCTTTCTCAAATTGAAGAAGCAGAAAAATATCTTCAAAGAATTATTGGGAAAAAAGTATATGTTTTTACAAAAGCAGATATACTGAGTGAACAAGAAAAAAGAAGGTTAGAGGCAACACTAAAATCAAAATATAAAAAAATAGATTGTACAATTTTTTCAAATAAGGAACATGTTAGAACAGAAGTTTATGAATTAAAAAAGAAAATTTTTGAAACTTTCCCAATAATAAGAGTCTATACAAAAGAACCTAAAAAAGAATCAACAGGAATACCGATGATATTAGAAGAAGGAGCAACTGCAAAAGATGTAGCAGAAAAAATAATAAAGGGAATGTCAGCAAAAGTAAAGAAAACAAGAATTTGGGGGCCTTCCTCAAAATTTCCAGGACAAAGAGTAGGATTGGAGCACGCTTTAAAAGATAAAGACACAATAGAATTTCAAACAGAATGAAAACAGAAAGAATTCTCCTTTTACTTTCAATATTAGGTATATTTATTTTATTGATCCTCTCAAATTTTAACAAACCAACAATAACGGGAGAAATCTCTAAAATTGTCCAAACAAAAAATTCAATTCAAATAAATTTAGAAAATAAACAAGGAGAAATACTTGTTTTAAACAAATCCATACTTCCTGAAAAAATAAAAAAAGGAGACAAAATAGAAATTTATGGAGATAAGCAAACCAACCTAAACAAAACAATAATATTTGCAAATAAAATTAAATGTTTGAATTGCTAATGTTAATAGAAATAGTTATTGCATTGCTTTGTGGATTTATTTTAGGTATAATTGCAGGTTTAATCCCCGGTTTACACATAAATTTAATTTCTTCACTAATAATAGTCTTATCTCCAGCACTTCTTTCTTTTTTTAGCCCTTTTGCCCTTATTCTTTTTATTATTACAATGTCAATAACGACTATTTTTCTAGATTTTATCCCAAGTACATATTTAGGGGCCCCGGAGGAAGAAACAGCCCTATCTATTTTACCTTCGCACGAATTACTTATGAAAGGAAAGGCAAATACAGCCATCTACTTATCCTCTTTAGGTAGTTTTATAGGAATAATCCTTAGTTTAATTTTAATACCTCTATTTTATATCCTATTAGAAAAAACTTATCCCTTCTTTGAAAAAATGATGTTTTTCTTATTGATATGGATAGCAATATTTTTAATAGTTGGAAATAAAAATATAAAACTAGTGATTTTTATAGCACTACTCGCAGGATTTCTAGGTATTGCTTCTTTAAACTTAAACATAACTCAACCATTACTACCCTTATTAACTGGCTTGTTTGGAACTTCCGGAATTATCTTTTCTATTAAGCAAAAAACCAAGATACCTAAACAGCAAGAAGAAATAGAAAAACCAAAAATACATGAAGTGATAAAACCCTCTCTTGTTAGTCTTTTAGTTTCTCCACTATGTTCGTTTTTACCAGGGCTTGGAAGCTCACAAGCAACAACAATAAGCTCTAAATTATTTGGAGATTTAGACAGAAAACAGTTTTTAATAACAAACGGAGCAATAAACATGATAATCTCAATTCTTTCAATAATTACTCTTCTAATAATAGGAAAGTCAAGAACCGGCTCTGCAGCAGCAATATCTCAAATCTCAAGCATATCTCAAAAAGAACTAATAATTATTTTAATAGGTATATTTTTTATAGGAATAGCTTCTTTTTTTACAGCTTTAAAAATATCTAAAATATTATCAAGAAAAATAAGCAATCTAAATTATCAGAAGATTTCATGGACTTTATTGATTCTGCTGTCTCTTGCGGTTTTATTAGTTTCAGGATTACTAGGTTTTTTAGTTTTGATAGTATCAACATTTTTAGGATTAACAAGTCAATACTATGGCCTAAATAAAAATACATTAATGTTTTGTCTCCTGATCCCTACAATTTTATATTATATACCTCTCTAAAAGTTCCATGAGAAACCGATGGGTTAAAAAAACTTCTTTGACCGCAGGTCGCATGGAGTTTTTCTGTTAAAAAAACTTCTTCAAATCAATTTGTTTTTCTGTCTCTTTACCAAAAATACTTTCAATGTAAAGTTTTACAAGATTCAAAGCCTGTTTAGTATAAGCCGGAATACCATAGTTCTCTGCAAGCATAATAGCCTGTTCCAAATATTTTTTGATACTCCCTTCTGAAATAGTAAATAAGATTTTCCCACCACATTTATGACATACGCCAAGTAAAGGAGGTCTTCTAAACTTTTCATTACATGCAACACATCTAAACTCTTGATGTGAGAACTTTCTTAAATTACCCCTAATATCTCTAATAAGATGTCTTTCAATAATTAATCTAGCAACGTCAGAAGCATCTACAGCACGTAACTTCTCTGCAAGAGACATTGCGGCATCAACTTTATCTTTCATAGTGGGTAAGGATTTATAGGAAGAGTTGAACATCCCGGAATTAAAATTAGAAGTATTATGGGTAAACCCTGAATTAACAAAAGGATCCTTACCTTCTTTTAATAAAGTCTTTACAGTAACAATTTTTACTTCAGAAGAATGTTTCCTTTGTTCTGCTGCCTCATACATAGAAAGAGGATAAGAAGAACATGTTTCAAAATCTAAAATTTGATCGTCTACTTCTCCCGCCCTAATATGTGCATTCAAAACCAAAGGAGCATCCTGTGTTCCGCCCCTATGCGAAGGTAAGAATTTTCTTGAAAAATTAATAAGCACGTCTAACAACATCATAACTGCTGCCTCATCACCATCGCAATCCCTTCTCATTGCAGCATGCATAAACGGACTAGCAACCAATCCTTGCAGTTTACAAAAACCAATAATTCTCCCAGTAACACCTGCACAATTATGTGGCGCCATACAAACAACTAAATGTCCAATTAAATCTTCTTTAGTTTTCAGATTATAGTATCGCGGAAGCCCATACACCTTTTCTAACTCTTCATCAATAAATTTACTTATATTAAAGAAAACGTCATCTCCTCTTTCATCCTTAGTATCTGGGCAACAGGGAAGAACAATATCATGAGGCATCAATCTAATAATTTGGGAGGAACTCGTTAGAGGAAGACCTTCTATATCTTCTGTATAACCTAACTCAATTAATTTTTCAATACTTGCTCCAATTTCTTCAGGCTTAAAATGAGTAAGAGGTATTTCAGTTGCATCATACCTTATTGTCCCATCCTTATTAACACATAAATTATATTTTGCTCTCAAAATACCCTTAGCCATATTTTCAAAGTCGTGTTCTGCATTACTAGATCCCTTAACACCTTTGATTAATTCCGGTAACCCTATCTTATTAGGACATACTTTTTGAACAGCTTTGTCGAACATAGACTTAATCTCTACCCTGCGATTACTATATGTAGAGCAGGGACCATGCTGTGGGCAAGTGTCTTCTGTTTTTATCTGAGCACATCTAGAACAAAAATATTTCTTTTCTGTTTTTTCTCCACAAAGTTCACATAAATTATTGATAGTTTCTAAATTACATTTATTACAATAGTTTAAAGGAAAATCTGCTTTAACGAACCCTTCCAGTGCTGCAGCAGTCAAGCTTCTAAATCTCCCTCCTTGTTCGCCAACAGGAAATAAAACATTAGGACTTCCAGTGAGTTTTCGTAGTTTTGCCTTCTCAGGCCTACCCATTCTAGCGCCTATAAAATCGCCAGCCTTGTCTTTTATCAAATATTTAGAAAAAGAATTAATAATTTCTAAAATAATTTCTTTCTCACCACAAACTTTTAAAATATTTTCACAACATTCTTTAAAATTAGAAGAAACACCCATTCCTAAATTTGATAAAAATGCTTCTCCATTAGTTATAACTACATTATCTAATATAACTTCATGATCGGCGCCTATTAACTCTAAAGCACGTTTTGCAGCTTTGAAAGTTTCTCTATCTTGTGAAGAATAGGGTAAAACCAATTTCCCATTCCAAGTAGCATAACCAATCCAATCAACTAAAGCGGAAAACTCTTCTTTCTTTATTTGTGTCCAATAAAAGATATAAGAGGGATGCATTGGTAAAGAATATCTCTCCGAAAGTTCAATTGCTTTAGGTAAAGAAAGATTATATTCATCAACAACTAACTTTTCACCACTAATCTCTAATTTTTTATCTAATTCTAGTCTCCACCATTCTTCAACATAACCTGGCCTAAGGAGCTCTGCATTTCTATTCATTACATCTCCTAAAGGAAAGAGAATATCGCCAATATAAATAATTTCTTCAACATCACGATACGCTTTTTTTGCTTCTTCAACATCTGAAATTTTTTTTACACTCCCATTTTTAAATTTTACAATAGGGCCATCAATCAAATCACAACTAGTCACAACACACCCTTTAGTAGGTCTTTCAATTTTAAGTTGATTACCATTAGACAAGAAATTATTTGATAAAAACATAGTAGCTGGATGAATAGATGTAGCTGAAAAACCTGCAACCCTAGAACGACCATACCTAAACCTAAAACTACCAGAACGAGAAGGATGGCCAAAAACAGGTCTTCCCGCAACTAAATCTTTAATATAGGTAGCTACAGTATCTTTAGTACCTTTCTCTCTTTTTTTATGTAGCTCTATATATCCATCAAGAAAATCCCAGTCAGTTAATTTGAAACCTTTACCTCTTGCATTTTTTACCATTCTAGCAATTTTAGCTGCTTTTTGAGCTAGACCTTCAGCAAATACAAGACACATACCACCTCTGATAAAGTTAGTTTCTATTCTAGGTAAGTCCTTGTAGTTTGAAACTTCTTTATCTTCAGAAGGATCGCCAGATATTTCTATAGGGATAGTTTTCGCTAAAAAAACCATTTCTTCTTCTGTTGGAAAATACTGTAAATTATTTATTCTTTCATGATAATCAGTTATTTCTGTAAAATACCTTCTAATTTCTTTTTCATCCGGATCATATTTAGAATACCCAAACAATTCTCTTAGATGATCTATAACTACTAAAGAAAAAGCAGCACCAGTACCGCCTGCACTTCTAACAGGACCAGAATATTGAGCTGATAGATATTCTTTCCCATCTCGAGTTTTACAAACTTTAAGGCCTGTAAACCCTTCAATAGGAGAAGATACAACCCCGAGAGTAACATAAGCAAAACCTATTCTAATTCCCGCATCCATAGCTTGTAATTTAGATTCAAATTTACAATATTTTTCTTGCGCAATTTCCTCAGCAATTTTTAAAGGAACACAAGAGTCTAATTGCCCATATTCTTTTTCCAAATCAAGAATTCTTTGAGAAATTATTTTAGTGTTTTCATCCCCTAATTGTGGATAAACCGTAGAAATTAAACCAACTACTTTTTCCGCAAGAGACATAGCTAAAGGAATTTCCACTTTTTTTACAGGGTCTAACCCTTTGCTTCTAGCAAGTTCAGCAACTTCATACTCTTTCCTTACGCCATCTACTAAATTATGAAAATATTCTTCAGTTTGCATTTTTTACCTCTGTTGATTCTTCAGGAGTTGAAAAATCTAAAATTTTAACTTCCCGAGTTTTTAAATTAAATACGGGAACCTTGCAAGGATCAGGATTATTACCAACTTTCTCTTCAAAGGGAGTTTTTGATTGCCAGCAAGAACTTGCAACTAGAAGGATATTATTATAACTAGAAACTTCTGGTTTATGCAAATCGCCTGTAGCAATAATATCTGGAACTGTTTCAATAACTAAAGGGTCTTTATTCTCCATAGGAATATAATCACATTCACCATGGGAAGGAGCTAGATGTCTTTTTTTCAGAAGCTCTTTTAAAATAATAGTAGGATTATTATGCCCGTGATTCACTCTTATATGAGGCACATTTTCAACAATTCCATGAAAACTAGCTCCGTGATAAACTAAAATTTTAAAGCCTTCTTCGATCTCCATTAAACAAGGGTTAGTCACCAAGTTAATATTTTCCATTTTAAATAAATCTGGCGCCCAAAACTCCCCAATAGCAGGTTGAGGTTCACCAACCCAAACAGCATCGTGCTGGCCGGGAGAAATAGTAATAGTTATATCTTTTCTTATTAATTTAAGATACTCTGCTAATTTTTTATATTGTTCAGTCATCTCAGGAATTTTTAAAAGTTTTTCTTGATCTGGAAAAACACCTATACCATCAACATTATCACCTACTAAAAAGAGATATTTCACTTTTCTAGCTATTTCTTTTTGTTCATCAGTACCTTCTTCCCCATTAATCCATTTAATAAATTTTAAAAAATTATCTTCTAAAAACATCTTCGAACCTACATGAACGTCGGAAGTAAAAACTATATTAACATCAGAACTAGACTTTTTCTTTTCAGATAACAGCAAATCTGGAAAAATAACATCATTTACAAAAAGAAGCTCTTTTTTACCAACAACATTAAAAGCCACAACCTCATCAGGAAGAATATCTTTGCATTTTTCATACAATTCTGGCTTGTTATTATTAATAAGAACCCTAGATCTCCCAGTCATATCTTCTACTTCAAACATCAAATTTTTATTTTTAGTAACTTTCTTTTCAATAATCATAACAATTATGTGTTGATTTTCTCTTTCATCAGTAATTCTTCTAATAGCTTTTAAATTATCTAAGTTTCTTTCTTGTAATATATTTTTTAATTGCTCATATCTATTCTTAAAATGTCTAACAAAATCCTGAACTTCTACTTTTTTTGGTAAAATAAGTGCAGAAGAGAGAATTTTAATTGGATTTTTTCTTATAGTAGAAATAGATTCTATTTTAGAAGAAGTAATTGAAGAAGAATTATTTTCTATATTAATACTATTAAAAAAACTTTCAAGAAGATCTTTCTGACCATATCCTATAAATATTTTAGATAAATTTTCCTTATTACTAAAAAAAAGATTTTTATTTATGACTCTTTCCTTTATTTTAAGATTATAGAATGATTCTATAATTCTAATAGAAAAAGACTCTTCAAAATTAGAAAGAGAGTCTAATATCTCTTTATCAAGCAGAAAACCTTTCTGCATACATGCTTTTAAAATTTGTTTTTTAACTTCCATCACTCCAAACACCTGCTAAAAAGCAGTTTAATCGGTTTTAAGTAAAAAGTTACAATCCTAACGATTCAATTAATATACCTTCAACCTTTTCTAAAAGATTAGAAGGAATAGATAATTTAACTTCCCTTGTTCTTCCATGCCTCCCTTTTGAAATAACTTTAGCATTAATTAATCCTAACATATCAATTTCACCAATAATATCAGAAACTCTTCTTTGTGTTAATACTTCAATCCTAATTTTGTTACAAATTTCCTGATATAAATTATAAATATCTCCTGTAAAAAAATTAATATTTTCTGCATTTTCTTGTTTATTTAATTTTAAAATAGCATACAAAACTACTTGAAACTGAGTAGGTTCTGTTTCAACTATATCTAAAATTTTATCTCTTTCAATTTTTGAATTTGCCTGATCTATATACTCTTCAGTAATTTTTAATTTTCCCTCTCTTTCTGCTAATTCCCCTGCAATACGTAATAAATCTAAAGCTCTCCTAGCGTCGCCGTGCTCTCTAGCAGCAAAGGCAGCACATTTAGAAATAACAGCTTCATCAACAGTATTTTCTTTAAAGGCCCTAGAACATCTTTCATTAAGAATATCTTTTAATTGCACAGCATTATATGGAGGAAATACAATTTCTTCTTCACCTAAAGAACTTCTTACCCTTGGATCAATATTTTCCAAAAAAGTCACATCGTTTGAAATACCTATTAAAGAAATTTGAGCCTGGCTTAACTCTGAATTTAGCCTAGTTAAATTATATAAAAAATTATCATCTATTTTTTTTATTGCTTGATCTATTTCATCGAAGATAATAACTAGTGTTTGTTTCCTATTATCAACCATTTCAATAAATTTTTGATATACTGCAGGGGTCGGAAGACCGGTGTCCGCTACTTTACCACCTAATAAATCAATTAATGCCGCTAATATTCTATATTCAGTATCTGCAACCTTTTTAAGTTTACAATTAAGATACTCTATTCTAACATTTACGTCTGCTTCTTTTGATCTTTTTAGTAATTCATCTCTTACATATTGGACTGAAAGAGTCTTTCCAGTACCTGTTTTCCCATATACAAAGAGATTACTAGCTCGTTCACCTCTTAAAATAGGAGCTAAAATAGAAGCAACATGTTCAATTTGCTTATCCCTATGAGGTATAGATTCTGGAGTATAATTTGTCTGTAAAACACTTTTATCTTTGAATAAAGAATTCTTCATAGCAGAATCAAATATATGACCTATTTGTACACCCATTTTAATCTAATCTTAAAAAAGTTATTACTATATAAATATTCATATATAAGAAAATATAGTTCATCTAACCTCTATTTCATATGGAAAATATTTCTTATATAAACTATTATTTTAAAGGAAACTTATAATATTTATTTTTAATCCTTAAAATTCAAAATAACACCCCCACTCCTTCACTTCCTATAGAGATTTATATTCGATAAAGAAAATAAAAATAATATATATACTATATTATATATATTATATTATATATAATATATAATATAAATACTTATAAATAAAAATAATAAAAAAAGAGTATCTTTTTTTCATAAAAATCGTTTTTCCAACCGAAATCATAGGGACAGAGAGTCTAATTATTTATAGTATCAGTAATTAAAAATATATAAACTACTATACAAAGATTTATAAATAAATTTTATATATTTTCTTCTATGGATAAAAGAACTTATAGAAGTTTATTGGGAAAACAAGTGGTAACTAAAGAAGGAAAGAAGTTAGGTGTTGCAAAAGACTTAACATTTGAAACAAAGACAGGTGAATTAATTCATTTGGTTTTGAAAGACCTTACTCAGTATACAGCTAATCTTTCTTTGGAGAGAACAAAGGATAGAGAAGCTTTAATACCATTTAATTCTGTTATAGCTGTAGGAGACTTTATAGTAGTTTCAGAAGAAGATTTAGCTTAAACTTTTAATAAAAAAATGGCACAGGAAATCAAATTAATAGGATTCAAGTACACTAAGGTAAGTGTAGAAAGAAATGAGGAAGGTAAAGGTGATTTAAAAATTACTCCTAATATTAATATTAAATCTATTGATCAATTCAAATCAGAATCAAAACAAGAAATTTTAGAAATTAAATTTAATTTTAATATAGATTACGCTTCTTTAGGAAAAATCGAATTGACAGGTAGGTTATTATTATCTGTAGACTCTAAAACTCTAAAAGATGCTATTGAAGGCTGGAAATCTAAAAAATTAGATAATAATATTAATATGATTATACTTAATGTAATTATGCAAAAAGCTTCTATTAAAGCACTACAATTAGAAGAAGAGATGAATTTACCTCCACATATTCAACTACCTAGACTTCAATTAGGTAAGAAAGATTAATTATTCACACAATTCAAAAGTTTCTTAAACACTTTATTTTTAGGACTACTGCGCCCACATGGCACAATGGTACTGCAATGGTCTCGAACACCATGTCTTTACAGACTTCCCGGTCCGATTCCGGGTGTGGGCGTTTTCATTTTATTTTTCCAAAATCATATGTCTTTCCGCTTCCATCAATAAGTATAGCTTTCATTCCTTTTTCATAAATTTCTAATTCTTGTATAATATCGCTTCCTTCAATTAAAGGAAAGAAACTAGGGGTAAAAATAACTTCTTTTTGATATTCAGAAGAAAACCCATAAAGGAAACATTTGAATTTTTCTTGTTTTACACTATTTTTGTCTTTTAATATATAAGCAGGATGAAAATGTCCTACAACTATTAATTTTATCTTCTTATCTTTTATACACTCATAATTTTCTCTTACACTTTTAGAATCCCCATGTAAAAAAAGTGTTTTTCCTATAATATATTTGTCACATAAAGTAATCTTTTCATATTTTCTTGAAATATTTTCTAAAATAGTATCGTGATTGCCTTTAGTTATTATTATCTCACCCCTTTCTATCAAGTTTTCTGTAAATAATGTAATTAATTGTTCAAAATCAAAGAATTCTTGTTTCATAATTTTTCCAAAAACATGTTTTACATCACCTAATAATAATATTTTGTCTACTTTTCCGATTTTATTAAAAATTTTCTCAAATATTTCTTTTGTTTGCATAAATTGACTTCTAGGTACTGCAAAGCCTCTGCTTGCTAAATTATCTTCATACCCTAAATGAAGATCTCCTACTATCAAAATCTTCTTCTCTTTCCAAAATAAACACCTATCTACTACTTCAAATTGTTTTATTTTTACCATTATTTTTCAAGCTCACTCCAAACACGTTTAATAAATTCATTTTTATCTTCAATTCTAATTAAGTCAGAATGACTTTGTAAAATAAGATTTATGGCAAAAGGGCTTATTATTTTTGTATTTTTTACTTCAATTTTTATTTCTCCTTTTTGCACTTTATCTATTATTTCTTTAGCATTTTTTATATCCATCAAGTCCTCTAAAACCTCTCTTCTAGCTTCTTTCAGAATTGGGAAATCTTTTGTGCTTTTATTTACTGCTGCAAGTAAAAAATGACTTGACATTTGTTGTTTTCCTGCCGTTTTTATATATCCTTTATAATTTCTAAGAATCATCAAACTTCTAGTTGCACAATGTCTAAATCTTCTTTTCAAAACTTCAGTTTTATCAATCGCTTCATCAAGTACTTTTTGAATATTCTCTTTTTCTAATAATTTAAAGCCTCTTAATATTTTTTCAAGTTCAATATCTTTTCCTGCAATAAAAAAACCATTATCATTTATTCCCACTTCCACATCTCTTTTTCTTGCAGAAGCAACAACAAAGGCGCAAGCTCTAGATAAGGCATCATTAACTCTTCTTCCAAAAAGGCTATGAAACACGACATACTTTTTCTTATCTATTTTATACTCTTCAACAAGTATTTTTTTGTCATTCGGAATTACGGAGTATTTGAACTGTTTTTCAAAATAATTATAAATTGTTTCAGCAATTTTATTATTACAATAAACATATTCTTTAATTAACTCCTTTATTTCCTTTGGAGATTTTTTTGCTCTAAATTTATCATCTAAAGTTCTCCTAAATTTTCCAATAGAACATGCTGTAGTAAAACTTAAAGGCAACATTTCTGAAAACCAAGAAGGGATAGTGGGGCTTCTATCTGAGGGAATAACATAAACTTTCATACCTTTGTTATAAAGGAATTGGTACTTTTTGCCACCCAAAACAAAAACATCTCCTTTTTTCATTTTCTCTAAAAATATTTCATCAATTTTTCCTATTTGAGTTCCATCTCTTAAGACTACTGTAGCAAAACTTTCATCAGGAATAGTTCCAATATTAGTCATATATATTACTCTAGCCATTTTACCTCTCTTTCCAACTTCATTAGTTTCCGGATCAAACCATATTTTTGAGTAAAGATTTCTAACTTTTAGTTCATATTCTCCTGCAAGATAAGAAATTACAGAATAAAAATCATTTTTATCTAAATTTCTATAACAATAGCTTTTCTTTATGAGATTATACATCTCATCTAGTTTCCAAGTCTTGTAAATAGCCATCCCATATATTTGTTGAGATAATACGTCCAAGCAGTTTTCAGGTATATAGACATCATCAATTATTTTTTCTTTAGAGTTCTTTAAAATAATAGCAGATTCAACCAAATCATCAAAGTCGTTTACTATAAATTTGCCTCTTGCTGTTTCATGTAATTGGTGACCTGCACGCCCTATTCTTTGCATTGCTCTAGACACTGCCTTCGGACTCCCGAGCAAAACTACTAAATCAATATAACCTATATCTATACCAAGTTCTAAAGAGGTTGAGCAAACTACTACTTTTAGTTTTCCATCTCTTAAGTTCTGTTCAATCTCCTGTCTATGTTCTTTCGAAAGAGAAGAATGGTGTGCTCCTATATTTTCAACATAGTTTTTAGGAAATCTTTCTTTTAAGTTATTAACAACTCTTTCGGTTGCAGCCCGGGTATTTGTAAAAATAAGGGTTGTTTTGTTCTTTTGGATCAATTCGTCCAACATTTCATATAGTTTATGTGCAAGTTGTATATTATTTGTGTTCAAGAAGTCTTCAACTGGGCTTAAAATTTCCAAATCGACCTTTTTTATCATTTCAATATCAGCAATTAGGCAGTCTCTCTCCTCTCCTACTAAATAATGAGCCACTCTCTCTAGGGGCGAAACGGTTGCGGAGAGTCCTATTCTTACTATAGGCATAATAGATATTTCTTGAAGTCTTTCGATTGTTAAATTTAAGTGTGTTCCTCTCTTATTTTCAGCTAAGGAGTGGATTTCATCTATTATTATAAACTCTAAACGTGCAAACTTTTCAACAAATTTTGGAGAATTAATCATAATTGCTAAACTTTCAGGAGTTGTTACTAATATATGTGGGCATTTTTTAGCCATCTTGGCTCTTTCTTTAGCTTCCGTATCTCCTGTTCTCAACCCAACTATTATTTTTTGTAATTTTATCCCTCTTTTCTCGGCTATTTGTTCTATTTCTTCCAAAGGTCTTATTAGATTTACAAAAATATCATTACTTAACGCTTTAAGGGGTGAACAATATGTTGCATAAACTCTATCCTCTAATTCATTTCGTTTGCTTAACATAACTAAATAGTTTAAAATTGATAAGAAAGCAGTCAATGTCTTTGTTCCACCTGTTGGTGCAGAGATTAAAATGTTTTTTCTTTCAAAAATAGGTAAAACCCCATACTTCTGAGTAAGTGAAAATGAAGGAAACCTAGAAAAGAACCATTCTTTTACAAGAGGATCCAGCTTTTCTATTATTTCTTCATCCTTTCGGGCATAGGTATTCTGATATAGAACGCGCATATTATTTATGTTAAATGAAATTTAGATAAAACTAATTCTAATAGTATGTTAATTACGTTCCTTTTTATATTTTTCTGTTATTTGCCAAAAACTATATAAACTCAAAACCGAATAATTATCTTATGCCTTCAATTTCTAAAGAAAAAAAAGAAAAAATACAAGAACAAGTGATTTATTTTCTATTTACTATATTTCCAAAACAAGTTTTTACATCAGATATTGCAAAAGAGCTTGCTCGAGATGAGGAATTTGTAAAAAAACTGCTTTTAGAGCTCGAATCAAAAAACATTTTAGTAAAAATTGATAAAAACTCTCAAGGAATAAAGTATGAGAGACGTGCAAGATGGAGAATTTCTAATGAGACTTACGAAATATATAGTAAGCATCAACAAAATCAGCAAAGTATCTCTCAAAAAGTAGAACAAAATATATAATATCGGTCCTTCTTTTGAAAATATATCTTATAGAATAATTAATATTAAAAAGACCTCCTTGTTTTATATAATATGGATCCTGTAAAAGAGGCATTTCAAAGGATAAAAGAGGAAATTCAGTCACTTAGGTTAGAAATCTCTTCTCTTAATAATGAAATTGCCATTCTTAAAGCATCTTCTCAATACCAGCAGAAACCAACACAAAACAACCCCTTTACTTCCACTCCAGCAGACAAACCGGCAGATTTCCCAACAGTTCCACAGGAAACAACGGGGTTAAAAGAACATATTAACTTATTTTCCACAGGAAACAAGGGGGTTCCAACAGACACTTCAACACACAGGCAAACAAACCAACAAACCGACTTTTTAGGCGGAATAATGCATGAAAATAGCGAAAAACTCAATTTAGAGAACGTTCAGGAAACCCTAAATTCCCTCGATAATCTCAAAAAAGAGCTTCGACTGAAGTTCAAAAGACTTACTACTCAAGAAATGCTTGTTTTTTCTACAATTTATAGTTTAGAAACAAAAGGTATAGAAGAAATTACTTATAAAACACTCGCAAATAACCTCAATTTAAGCGAATCATCAATTAGAGATTATGTTATCAAACTTACTTCAAAAGGCGTCCCTATCGTCAAAAGAAGGGTAAATAACAAGCAAATTGCACTCCAGATCTCTCCAAATCTTCAAAAAATTGCATCCCTATCTACAATCATAAAGCTTCGCGAACTCTAAGAGCTAATTAGCATTCGGCTAACCGATTAATTCTTTTTAGTTATAATTACATGGACCCTAAATCTCTCTTATTTAGGCTTGTCCTCGATATTTTTTAGCTTTTCCTTGTTTTTTGACTCCCTACTTTCAAAAAACTCTCTTTTCTGCCAAAAATACTTTTTTTTCTGTCTTTCTTTTCTATTTTTTCAATACTCTCTTTTTTAGTATTTTTATTTTAATCTTATTATATGTCTATTTCTCTCACTTTTTCTTCTAATTTTCATTCAACTATCTAATTTAAACCGTTTTTTTGTTTGATTTAACTCTCACTTTTTCCTTTTTGAGTATAATTTGCCTCATTTCTTCAGGAATATACACTCTTTTCTTCCCATTTGCCTCTTTTGACTCTTCAATTAACCCTTCACATTTCTGTTTTATCATATTTATCTGACCTCTGATTGTACTTTTATCTTTTCCAAGAACTATTGCTAGATCTTCATAACTCAACTTGCTATTATCTGCATTTACTAATGCCCATACTATTCCTCTTTCCATAAGTGTTAAATTGTCTAAAATGCTTGTTTGAACAGCCGTTTGAACAGTACTTTGAACATCTAAAACACTTGTTTGTTTTATCCCTACAGGCTGTTGTTGTTTGGAAATCTTAGTTCCAAACAGAGAAATAAAATCCTTTACATCATCAATTTCATTTTGCAATACAAATATTTGTTGCTTTAGTTCAGCAATTTCTTCATTCTGTTGTTTATTATTGCCGTCGAAATGGCTTATCCATTGACCTACTTTGTTAAAATCTTCTTTAACTGCATCAAAAGATTTCTGAACTTCTTCTTTTTTTATTGTACTCTCTTCTCTTTTTTTAAAAAATCCGAACATGTTATAGTTGTTTAAACAACCGCCTTTATAAACCTTTCGTTTTTTCTTTAAAAAATCACGAAAATAGGGTAAAAATAAGGTGTTTTAGCCTACTGTTTATTTAACAAACAATTATACTTATATTCGATAATAATTAAAAAATATGTTTTAAACTAAACAGCCGGTAAACATTTAATAAACAAGGTATAAACACTCAAACAGGCATCAAAAAATGCCTCTAAACGACTCTTTTTGCCTCTTTTTTTCAAATGTCTGTTTGAGAGTGTTTACTTTTTTTTCAAACAGCGGTCGTTTGGGTTGTTTAAACGCTTCTCATAGAGGGTAAATTTATTTATATTTTTGAGAAAAGTTTATAAATAAGAAGAACTTCATTTAAACATGGGGTGGAAAACGAGGTTAGCTGTACCTTCTTTAGCAGCAATAGGTTACTTAGTTACTTCTTTTTTTATTAAAATTGTTCCCTGTCAGGTTTCTGCAAATATTCCCAACCCTTCTTTTACTTGGAGCCTATGTACTCTAAATCCTGACAAACTTTCTATATTCGGTGTCCAGGAAATGTATTGGGGAATTAGTACTCAATTGACAGAAGCATATCTAATTTCATTAGGTCTTATTTTCTTAGGGGTTTTCTTATTTCTTATGCCTTTTACTCGTAAAAAACATACTAATTTTCCTAAATCGAAAGATAAAAAAGGACCTGAAAGGGGGTTTGAAACATATTAATGGCAAAAAAAGGATTTAACTTTTCTGCATTTATTGCATGGATTGTAGGTATTTTAGTATCTCTAGCAGTTGGTTCCGGAATGATCCAGGGAATTCTAGATGTACCTTATATACCTGAAATTATTACTGCAATTGCAGGTTGGATTGTTGTAATCGGTGCAATAATCTCTGTCGTAGCTGCTCTTTTCGGCAGATAAACAGACAAATTTTTTATTTATTTTTTAGATTTTTATAATCTTTCTCCAAACAAACACCTAAACACTTGTTTTTGAGTGTGTTTTAGATGTTAAACAGTATAAAATATAGCGTCGATAACTGGTGTTTAAACAGCTATTTTTTCATTTCAAGTAGTTTTATATAGTTCTTTTTCTGTTTAAACAGATAAATCCTGAAAAGGGAGGTAAAAATTATGGCAGCAACACCACCAGATGCACAAAAAAGGAAAATTGACTGGAACATAGACAGAAGAGTTTACGATGATTTTATGAAAGCATGTAGTAATAAAGGATATGCCCCTCAAGTCGTTGTAGAAAAAATGATGGCTAAGTTCAATCAAACAAAACAGATTTAATTCTGCTTTGAATCTTATTATTTTATTTTTAATTTATATTATACTTATTTTTTCTTTACACTTTACTGATCCTTAAACGAAGATATTGGGGTTTTTGGAGATCTTTGAATAAAGTTGACCTTAGTGCACAAAACCGCCGAAACCAAAAAGCAGGTTAAGCGGTCGAACCTAAGTAACTCCCCTAAATATAAATCTTTAAAAAGAATTAATATATCCACTAATAATGACTTTAAGAGATTGTCTCGATAGTGAAGTAAGAAGAGGTCCATATCTCAATATTAAAACAGGCGAGCCTGTGAGAGTTTATAACTTAGAAGGTAACTTACATTATGCCGATCCATATCAAACTTTTGGCGAAAATGAAAGACCCCTATCTTTAACGGAGGAAGTTGCAAAAAATTTATTGAGGCTAGCTAATTCTTCAAAAATTCAAAAACTTCTTTTTGACACAAAATACTCTGATGACTCTCGAGCTCCTAAATTAGATACTCTTCCTAAAAAAGATTTGGTCTTTAGAGCAGCACAAAGCCAACATAAGTGCACAGCCGCCATTATACCGGTTGATGCTCCGGAAATAATTAGGAGAGGGTTTAGAGTTCCTCATGTCTAATAAAAATCCTCTATATTTTTGTAAATGGAAAGGTTGCAAAGTTTCTGGAGTTGTGGCAAGAAATTGTGATTATTGTAATTTGGATAATTATGTTTGTAGACATACTGGTGAATTATGTGTTGCAAGTAAAGGTTTAGAGGCGTTCGCACAATCTCTTACTAAAAGTTTGGAAGATGGCGAGCCAGGATATCTCGGATTATTTCCTAGTGCAACAATAGACCCTAATTCTCACTTGCTTTCAACACCATACACTTTATAGACAAAAATATATCTTAAATTAAATAGGCTTTCGCACAAAGCCAACCTAAGTGCACAAAACCGCCGAAACCAAAAAGCAGGTTAAGCGGTCGAACCTAAAAACTGTTGAGAGATATGATTTTTATTTCCAAAACATCAAAAAACAGTAAAAAATCACCAAAAATAGCCTAAAATTCCCTTTATGGTTCGTACAAGATACATTGTTACAACCCTATTTTTACTCAAAAAATACAGAAAAAACTTGTTTTTTGGTCAAATTTGAAAAATCACATATTAATCCTCAGCCAAAAAATAAAAATGCCTAAAATCGCCAGGACTCTTTAATTTATAATTTGTGCACATTGATTACCTAAGTGAACAACTCTCTAAATAAATTTATTTAATCTTTGAACTAAACAAACCAAAGTGCACAGAGAATTATTCTTTACAAAAATTGTTCCGATCGTCCACCGGTTCCATAAAGATCTACTGGCATTCCTGCCATCAAATCCCAAGCATCAAAATCATCATTCAAACGTTTAGTTTCCAACATTCCAGGCGTAACTCTTTGGGTTCCAACAGGTACTTGTGCAAATCCTTGAACACATTCAGCAGCAGGTTCTCTTCCTAACTCGCCCTTACAAATAAATTGTGTTCTGGGCCAATTAAGTCCACATGAATAAGAAGTAATATCTGCTTCTATTCCTAAATGTCCTCCAGATGTATCATCTTCTCTAATTAAATAAGGACAGGTTGATTGACATCTCATAAATTTCTAAACCTTTTTTAATATTTAAGCATTTATGTCCTCCAAAATCTATTTAAACCCCGGTTCGCACAATCTCTTATGAAAAAAGAAAAGATAATTGCAGCTTCTGGATATTTCGATCCTATTCATGTTGGGCATATTGAGTGTTTAGAGCTTGCAAAAAAGTTAGGAGATAGACTCGTGGTTATTGTTAATAATGATAATCAGGCCGTACTAAAAAAAGGTAAGCCGTTTATGAAACAAGAAGAGAGATTAAAAATTGTTCAGTCCTTAAGGTGTGTGGATGAAGTTTTTCTAAGTATTGATCAAGACAGAACTGTGTGCAAATCCTTGGCGGCAGTTAGGCCTGATGTTTTTGCAAAAGGCGGAGATAGAACTAGTGGTGAAATTCCTGAATCTGTAATCTGTAAAGAATTAAATATACAAATTATTGATGGGCTGGGTGCCAAGATACAATCAAGCTCAAGCTTAATCGAAAATTCTAAATCTGAATTAAATTAGATTCTCCCAAAATCTATTTAAACCCTGGTTCGCACAATCTAGTATGAAAAAAAGAGTTGTTGTAAATGATTTGATGCAAAAAAATTATATTTATTTTCTAACTGAACCGATCGGTAAAAATTTTGATCCGGAGTTTAAACCAGAGTTAACACCTAAACAGATGTTGGAGTTGGGTGTTTTTAGTGGAAAGTACATGACTGACTGCAAAAAAGAGTTTCCATCGTCATGGTTCGCACAATCCAAATTGTCTCCACTATATCCTCAAGATTCTCTAAACTTCTTTAAAGTACATGCTTCACAACCTCTTTCAGTATGGCGAGAAAAGGGTTGGATTTATCGCGAGGATCCTCGCGGTTGGTTTCAATGGTATTGTCGGTATTTCATGGGTCGTAGATGTTCTGATGATCAAAGACAAATCAAACGTTGGAAAGCAATCAAACGACACATCTCTCAACTAAAAAAACACTGCAAAAAAAGAGATTTTTCTTGTCGACCTGTTCAACGACAAGCTATTCTTCATTGGGCATACGATTCAAGGAAGCTATGAAATTCGAAACAAAAACAAAATCTTTAATGTACGGAATGGAGTTTACCCATGGTGTCCGTCGTGCAATTTTATCTGCATTGGGATTGCTTTATTTTCTATCTTTCGGTTTTAGTCTTATTTCAGTAACCACTCTTTTTTCAATCTCGACTATCATTATGCTTCTTTTTGAATTTCCGACTGCAGCCATTGCCGATTTTGATTCTAGAAGAAAGTCACTTCTAATTTCTTTTTTTCTAATGTTTGTTGCATTTTTAGGTCTTTTTTATTTTAGGACTTTCTGGCCGCTTGCATTTTTCTGGATACTCGGAGATATTGCATGGACCTTCTGTTCTGGCGCAAATTATGCATGGGTAATTGATACGCTCGGTTATTCTGGAAAGAAATCGAAGATAGTTTCTATTATCTCACACTCATATTCATTCGAAAAAGCAGGAAGGGCAATAGGTGGTTTAATAGGGCTCGCACTCGTGTTAATTAATTTCCGTTTTATTTGGTTATTAATTTCTCTATCTTATTTATTCTTTTTATTTGTTTTTTGGAGATATGCAGAGGAAAGAAATTTTAAGAAAATAGAAACGCCTTATCATTTTCTAAAGAAACCCCTTATCCAGGCGAGAGAAGTAATTAGTTATCTTTTCAAAAAAGAAAATAAACAAATAAGAAACTTAAATTTTATTGACATGCTGAATATTGCTTCGCTTAGTGCTTTTTTTATATGTCTTCCATTAGTCTTTTCGCAGTTTTTTAGAATTTCAACAAGCAGCATTTCCGGGATTTATTCTTGTCTTGCACTAGTAGTTATCTTAGGCCCTATCTTAGCAAGAAAACTAAGCAAACTTAAAATTAAACTACTTTTGGTTTCATTCACCTTATTAATTGGCATTTGTATGCTATTTTTTATTTATTCCTCTATATTGCTAGTTGCCTTATTATTTTTAGTTTTAATTGAAATTTTTATGACTTCTTATAATGCTACTCTCGACTCTGCTTGTCACCATTTGTTTCCTTCAAAAATTAGGGCATCTCTTGGTTCTATGACAAACATTTTATGGGCTATTTCAAATGCAACCGCTATATTTTTAGCAGGAATTAGCATTTCATTTATAGGTCTAAAAGAAACCATGTTTATTTGCGGGTTACTATTATTTTTGTCTGCTATTTTATTTTTCTTTAAATTAGAGGATAAAAAATGAACGCTGAAGAATTTCTAAAAAAACTTGAAATAGAACTAAAAATTTCTAAAAACTCTAGTTATACACTCAGAAATTATCTAGATGCTAATAAACAACTGCTTGAACAGTCGCATAAACAACCGGAAGAATTAGCAGTAGACGATGTCAAGATGTTTATGGCTGAGAAATTAACGGAAAAATCTTCTTCTTCTATTATCTTATTCTTAGCTGCAGTAAAATATGCTTACTTAAACATCTTAAAAAAAGATATTACTCTAGGAATTAAACGACCAAAAAAAGAAAAAAGAATCCCTGTGGTTATGTCTAAAGAGGAAGTTAAACGTTTGATAAACAGCATTTACAGTGATAAAAGTCGTTTAATGGTTTCTATGCTGTATGCTTGCGGTTTCCGTATTTCAGAATTAATTAATTTAAAAATTGAAGATTTAGATTTTATAGAAAAAACAGGCATGGTTAAACAGGCAAAAGGAAAGAAGGATAGGGTGTTTAATATTCCAGAATTTTTAGTTGTTGATTTAAACAAGCAAATCGAGTTTCAAAAAAAATTAAATCATGAATTACTATTCTCAAACGAGGAAACTGGAAATAAACTCTCTGCTTCAAACATCGAAAAAATTGTAAGAAAGGCCGTCAAACGAGCAGGAATACAAAAAGATGTTCATTGCCATACTCTCCGGCATTCATTTGCCACACATTTATTAGAGAATGGGGTTGACATTAGAAAAATCCAAGAACTTTTAGGTCATGCGGATTTATCGACAACACAGATATATACACATGTTTCAAAAGAAGAGTTAAAGAAAATAAAAAGCCCTATAGATTCATTATAATTATTCTTTCATATATAGTTTGTATGCTTCCTTCATCCAATGTAAATCAAAAATATTTATAGCTTCAACACCTGGATGGTGTAGTCCACACACAGGAATCCCCACATTTAATGAGGGGATAGAATCTCCAAACGAATCATACATTTGACCGCTTGCTCCCCAAGGTCTTAAATCTGCAGGCATATAATCTCCTCCGATTTGATATCTTTGATTTCTTTTTTTCCCTGGCAATTTTTTTTCAAGCATTGTTATGAATCTATCTACATGTTTTGGTGAAGTAACTATTCCTGTGCCGATCATTATTCCCCATCCAAGCCTAGATGCTCCCCTCATATCTACTAATCCGAGTGGATTTTCCAATTCTGAAGATCCGAGTCCTACTCCTACATCAGCAAAAATTGCAGGCATATCTCCTAACAGTTTTCTGTTAAGCTCTCCCGGCAAATATACATTAGCAGCATCCTTTTTTCCATAAACTACCTTGACAGTTTCTCTTAATACATTTTCAAAAAATCCCCTATAACTTGCAGAGTTTCCTATTCCTCCAATTTCCTCATTGTCCAGTGCAAAGAACATTGTAGTATTGTCTGTTTCAAGACGAGTTTCAAGTCCTGCCTTCAATCCTGCCCAAACACAACAACGATCATCATGTCCATATCCTCCAAGTTCTAATCCTATTAGCAAGGCTCTTTTTTTATCTTTAAATTGTCTTGGAAGACAATAAAGTCTTGCTCTTGAAAAATCGTCTGCACTCTTTATACCTAAAAATCTGTACAGGTCTTCAGCAGTACTAAATCCAGTATCTACTTTTAATGAATCAAAATCTTTCATAATTGCCGGATGGTCTACATGCAAAGATCTCGCTTTTATTCTCCCAGGCATTTCAACTTTTTTTTCCTTTCCACCAATATACATTTTTCCAATAATATCTACATCTACTCCTGTCCAGTCTTCTATTCTTACTCCTCCAAAAGGCTCCGTACATAAAGAAATTGTGGAAGTACTCATTTCTCTAGAGGTATCTGTAGCTGTATAAACAGGATTAGCGGGAATACGTAGAGAAGGAACATCAGAGTGTGCAATGATTATTCTAAAAGGTTTATCTTTTTTCCCCGGTTTTACGAGAGCAAAAGCGCTTCCTACTGCACCGTTTACTCCAGCTTCTTCGTCAGTAATAAAAAAAGGTTCAGAGCCAAAAGAATTTTTTTTAATTCCGTGATCTTTAACAATTTTTCTTGCATTTTCAATAGAGTCACAAATGAACCTTGATTGCATAAACTCCGAATATTGAGGCAGTGTTTCAGTTATAACTTTGTCAGCAATTTCCTTTCCAGATTCCATGACTGCAGGCATTATTCCTCGAAAATTTGCTACCTGAATATCATTCCACGAAGTCATATAAACTTTAGAGGGTTTACCTTAAAAAGGATTTGTATATTTTAAAATATATCTTTATTCTTATAAAAACCTCATTGATAGTCTATAATTTAAGAAAAACTTATTTTTACTAAATACATATAAATAATCACGCCCAATAAAATTAAGATTCCTAAGAATATTAACAAAGTAAATGCAAGTTCAAGAGAATCTGTTTGTTCTCTTAGTAATGTTAACTCTTCTCTGTTTGCTTTTCTCATTCCCGTCAAGTCTTCATCCCAATCTTTTCTCTTAACATAGCCTAAAATTGCAAAACCTGCTCCCATTATCCCTAAACTTAAGATTTTAAACAGCAGACCTAATATTGTCCAGCCAATACCAATAAGAAACATAACATAATAATCAATAAATCTTTTTTTGTATTTATAATTTAAGAAACCGAAGGCAATTGCCATAATAACTGAAATAGCAAAGATGATCAGCAGCAACAAAGTCCTTTCTATCATCTTTATATGACTTATTGGAAATTTATAAACTTAGTCATTTCGATCAAAATCCAAAAACTTACTTTTTTAAACCATTTATTATTAACAATAACATGGCTTGTGATAAGTGTAGTTATCAAGATAAAAAAGAGGGTGAAAAATTAAATTCTAAACTTTGTAGGATTTGTTTAATGTTTGCTCCAGAAACTGAATCTGATTTTCAAAATTACATTTCTGAAAAAATAGACTGGAAACTTTTAGAAACTTTTAGAAAATATGGTCAATCAACAGGTTCTC
>CAZCGJ010000003.1:0-35560 GCA_964498295.1 Candidatus Woesearchaeota archaeon
GAAACATATGAATTATCTTCTTCAGAAGCATCCAAATATTCTATAATTCCCTGTTCTACTAAATTATTCCATGTTAAAGAACCTGCATCTACTAATTTCAAATGTTCGTCCTTTAATCTAGAAATACCATTATCGACAACAATTAAAGGTCTTAAAACTCTTCCAACTTCAGTTGATAAGAAAACAGCTTCCAGGAAAGAATCGTTTTTAATGCTTAAATCAATAGGTAAATTTCCTTTTCTTCTTCTTTCTTTTACTGCAGCTGCAAATGCTTTTCCATCAGAAACAACACCGACAAATCTTCCGTTTAAGAAAACATCAATTCCATTTTCACCATCTTTAGCCATTTTTTCTTCAGATAATACTTTAACAATCTTTTCTTCAGGCATTGTACATCTTGTAGAAACTCTAGCTAACATTGCCAAATTCTTTCTTAAACCAATTTCAGTACCTTCTGGTGTTTCAACAGGACAGAATCTTCCATAATGTGTTGGATGTACTGTTCTTGCTGCGAAATTTTCTTGTTCTCCAGGTAATGTAGAAACAACTTTTTGTAACTGAGACATCATAGATAAGAAATTATCTTTCTTCATATTCTGAGTTACACCAGTTCTTTCACCAATCCAAGAACCTGTTGCAATAGCAGACTCGATTCTATGTGAGAATAATGTAGACTTAGCAATAGTTTTTATAGAATAGAAATTTCTTCTCTTTACTGTTTTTTGCAAAGAATGTTGTATTTCTCTAACTAATATATTTAAGTTAACTCTAAACAAGTCAGCTAATAAGTCGCCAGATAATCTAACTCTCTTATTTGCATAATGGTCTTTGTCTGTTAAAGAATCTTCAGGATGATCTTTAGAAAGATAAAACTGTTTGATTAATTTACAAAGTGTTTTTGCCTTTTCAATTCGAGCATTTTTATCTAAACCTACATGAGGTAATAAATAAGAATCAATTCTTTGCTTTGTTCTGTCTAAGACTTCTTTCTTTGTTCCTTGTAAGGAGGTCAGTTCAGCAATCTTCATTAAAGCTTCTTCAGAATCGCCCAAAGATGCATATTCATATAAATTTACAAGCAAACCATCGGATTGCTTTCCAATCATCTTAGAAATTTCAGCTTCTGAAACCATCCCTAATGCTTTAAGTAAAATCATTACTGGAATTTTTCTAAATCTAGAGAAAGAAATTTCTAAAATACCTTCTTTACTTTCATTAATTGAAATTGGAATCTTATAAGCTCCTCTTTGAGAAAATAATCTCAAAACAAAACCCTTAACTTTTTGATTTTCCAAGAATGCTTGGTTTGAAGCCAAATCTTCAGCCATAACCAAAATTCTTTCATTACCATTAACAATAAAATAACCACCAGAATCTGCAGGATCTACATACCTATCAATTAAATCTTGTCTAGTTAAACCATGTAAATTACAGACATTACTTTTTACAATTACAGGGATTCTACCTAATTGAACTTCAGCAGTTTCGACTTGACCTTCATATCGGATAGTCAACTCCATCTTAATAGGAGCAGAGTAGGTCAAACCTCTAAGTCTTGCTTCAGAAGGACTAATTAAGCTAATAGAACCGTCAGCCTCAACAATATTTGGCTTATCTACAGTAATCTTACCTAATTTTATTTCAAAATCTTCTTTAGGCATAGCTTCATTAATTTCATTAATAATTTCCTGCATTCTATTTTCAATAAAATCATTGAAAGAAGTAATATTTGATTCAACAATTGAATGGTTCTTCAAAAATTCTTTAACAAGGATATGCTTTCTATCGACTGTAACAGATTTTTGAGCAACCATTTTTATATAACAACTCTAAAGTAATCTTCACTGCCCTCTTCAGTTTTCCTTTCAATTTTAATTACTTCACCTAATTGAGGATTTAAATCGAAAATCGTTGGATCTTCTTTGGAAATTTTAGGTAATTGCGCTAAAGAAATATTATATTTTACAAGTATCTTGACTACTTCGTCTTGCTTGAGTTTTGTGTGTTTTGGTTGAAGAATGTGCATACTAATCACTATTAATAGTTTTAGATGAGAACATTAAAAAAAGTTGCCTTTTAAATCTTTCGTTTTTGTTATTTTAAAGTAGTTTTTACTTTTTCCAAATAAAATTTCTGATATTTTTCATACAAATTTGGATTTTCTGGAGGTCCGACTTTCCAATGTTTAAAACATACAGGTTCGTAGTCATAACCTTGGCTACCTTCAACTACAATTTTATCAGAATCGAAAGGTTCTGGAAGACCATTATAGGTTCTCTGAGTTCTAACTGCCATATTATTTTTTCCACCCACCTTACAATCCTGACATAGTGCGTTTACTCCTTGTAATAGAACTGCACCATCTAAACATCTAAGTTTATCAAAAAGCTCAACAGGTTCACCATTAGAATAATAGTCTAGACCTGCAGCCACTACAAACTTACCAGATTTATGTAATTCGTTAATCACTTCAACAATTTCAGGAGAATACATTTGCCATTCTTCAAAACCAAAAACATGATAGTCTTTCATATCTTGCATAACTTGTTCTGCAGATTCAAAAAATTTAGCCGAAAGAAGAGTTGTTTCATCTCCGCCAGCTCTAGAAAACCAAACAGGCTCACCCTGGAAAATATCACGAGTATTTTTTCTAGGTTGATACAAAACACGTCTAAAACCATCTTTAGAAAAAGACCTAACACGAGAAATAGCCATATCGCTTTTTCCAGAATACATTCCGCCATGACATAAAATTAAGGCCATAAAAAAATATTATTCCGGAACTATTTAAACAAATATATCCTAAAGAATATAAAATAACTCAGAAAGGATTTGACTCTCTAAACAATCAAAAACAAAGATAAAAAGATTGTTTTGTTGTAGAACAACAAAGGGTTCGAAGACCTAGAAATATAAAATGACCCCGAAGGGATTTGAACCCTCGACACCCGCGTTAAGAGCGCGGTACTCTGACCAGGCTGAGCTACGAGGCCATCGTAAAATAATTGCAAATGCAATTAACCTAGTAAAAAATTAAGAAACAGTTGGTTTAAGAAGTTTTTGTTTATTGAAAAATTAGCAACTATCAATAACTTCCTTTATTGCTTCAATATTTTCTGCGATTTGAATTCCTCTTTTTGTTAATTTGATAATTTTTATTCTACCTTTTTTCTCAAAGACTACTAAACCCATATCCTCTAAAATTTGTAAAATCTTAACAGCATGAGAGTATGTACAATCTACTTCTTTTGCAAGCACAGAACCATACTTTGCCTTATTCATTTTTTTAAGAGCCAGCAACATCATTGCGGGTTTTCTTCTAAAAAACAAATCAAAGTTATCTTCGTGTTCTGCCATTGTAATATATATGTTGTAACCTATATTTCAGAGTTATAATCTGCTTTTAAAGCTTTCTTAGAATTTTCGTCCATGTTTAGTAGATACATGAAATTTAATAGAAGTAACAAAAAACAAAACTACAACAAAGTTTAAATATCATTTTTCTATGAAAACAATATGATAGACATTAAAATACTCAGAGAGAATCCAGACTTAGTCAGAGACAATATAAAAAAGAAATCTCAGAATGAAAAACTACCGCTAGTAGACAAAATAATCGAAATAGATAAAGAATGGAGAGTATTTAGGGGAAAAGCAGACGATTTGAGATCTTCTAGAAACAAAATTTCCGAAGAAATTAACAAAGCTAAAAAGAATAAAGATGAAAAAACAGCAAAAGAACTCATCGAAAAAGCAAAAGAGATTCCAGAAGAAATTGCAAAATTAGAAGAAAAAGAAGACAAACTAGCTGAAGAAATAAAACAATTAATGTATAAAATTCCAAATTTTATCTCACCAGAAACACCGAAGGGAAAAGATTCCAGTGAAAATGTAGAATATATCACTGGTGGAAAAATTCCAAATTTCAACTTTACTCCAAAAAATCACGTTGAATTGGCTGAAGCATTAGGAATAGTTGATTTTGATGCATCCGCAAGAGTATCTGGAACAGGATTTTATTATTTAAAAAAAGAATTAGCAATCCTAAACCAAGCCCTAATAAGATTTGCAATAGATTTTATGAGGGAAAAAGGATACGAATACATAGAGCCTCCTTTAATGTTAAATGAAAAATCGATATACGCCTCTATGGATAAAGCAGCAATAGAACAATCTGTTTATGAAATCAAAAACGAAGACTTGGGATTGATCGGTACTTCTGAACAATCTGTTTTAGCAATGCATACAGGACAAGTAATTCCAGAATCTGAACTTCCAAAAAAATATTTTTCATACTCAATGTGTTTTAGAAAAGAAGTTGGAGCTCACGGCATAAACGAGAGAGGTTTATGGAGAACACACCAATTCAATAAAATAGAACAGTTCATTTTCTGCAAACCGGAAGATTCAATAGCATTATATGAAGAACTGTTAAATAACTCCGTAGGAATACTAGAGGCATTAAAATTACCCTATAGAGTAATTGAAATATGCACTGGAGACTTAGCTGACTGGAAATACAGAAGTGCTGATTTAGAAGTATGGAGACCTACAATAAAAGAATACGGAGAAGTAATGTCTCTTTCGAACTGCACAGAATATCAAGCTAGAAAACTAGATATAAAATGCATGGACAAAAAAGGAAATAGAAGAGTATTACATACTCTTAATGATACAGCACTAGCAACATCTAGAATAATGGTTACAATATTAGAAAACAACCAACAAGAAGACGGTTCAATAAAGATCCCAGAAGTTCTTTGGAAATACACAGGATTTAAAGAAATAAAATGAAATTTTCTACCCTGTATAATATATTAAGTAACCTACCCTATTTAGTAAGAAGAAATAGGGAATCTCCTGAAAGATATACAATACATTTCACATCTGGAAATCACGATCAAGCATTAGACCCTCTCTTCAGAAGAAAAGTAGAAGTAGAAGACTGCAGATTCGATCCAACAGAAAGTTGTTGGAAACCTACAGGTATAACTGAAAAAGTTTACTTACCTTTTTTCGATAAAAAATTAGCAATTTAAAAGATAATTATTTCTTAAAATCTCTCCATATTTGGCTCGTCTGAGGTCCTATTGAATTCTTATATTTTCCATTGTATAAAACAATATCTCCAACTGGTTGCCAGAATAGCATTTGACCAACTTTCATTCCAGGATAAACTTTCAAACGATGAATAGATTGTAACTCCAAAGTCCATTGTTTCTTAAAACCAATATCGCCTAAACCAGAATTAAGATAAATATAAAGTCCAAGTCTCCCAACAGAACTTCTCGCTTGCATAGTAGGTGCATAAAAATCAGAACCCATCTCTTCAATTGTATGGCCCAAATATAACCTATTTGGCTCTAAAATAAAACCCTCTTCAGGAATTATAATTTCTTCAAATTCATTTTCAATAGCAGAATCTAATAAATCACTCTTGTAAACTTTCAGCTTATCTCCTAATCTAAAATTATAACTATTAGGATTTAAATTTTCTTCAATAAACGGAGAAATATGAATTCTTCCAAGATTCACCTGCCTTTTAATTTCCGATCCCGTCAGTATCATTTGAATCCCAAGTCAAGTTTAATTTTCCATCAGCATGAAGAATAGGATTTGTATTTTCACAACTACAAGAACGAGTTTCAAACTCAACATCCAAACCATTAATTTTTAATTTAGGATTTGGAGATAAAACAGGATCTTGGAAAAAATGTTTAATAATAGGAACTATAGAAACAGTATTTTTAGAAACTTCTGGAGAATAACTAACATCATCAAATAATTGTCTAAAAACTACTTTTTGTGCTTTACCTTTTGCCCAAGAAATATAATTTTCAACTTCTTGCACAGAATCAACACTGCCCTTAAATAAAACAGCAGAGAATTTTATATTTAGCCCGCGAGAAAATAGATCGCCAGAGTAATCGACACCCATAATTTCCTTATTTTTCCCAGAATTATAATGAGCCCTAGAGATACAAAGAGGATCAAGTTTTCTCAATACCCCATCCGATAGCAAACCTACAACAGAACCATTTGTGTACATTTGAGTTCTTGTTTTACTTGCACACAAGTCTATTATTTTGTCTATTTCAGGATGCAAGGTAGGTTCTCCACCACCACTAATTTCTATCCCGTCCAAAGAACCTATATCCTTCAAACACTTTTCCAACCCATCAATAGATAAAAAAGATTTTCCTAAATTACGAAATTGATTAACACAATAAGGACAAGCAGCATTACATGCAGACTCAACAGGAAGAACATATAATTTAACCATTAACCCTCCGCAAAACATCTGCAACTAGATCATCAAGTTCTTTGTATGATGCAGAAGAGTATAGAATATGAGAAACTGTTTGTGATTTTTCTAAAAATAATTTTCTAGCTAATGCCAATTCATTTTCCTTTATTTGTTGAGAAAAATTTCTTGCACGATAACGATTTATAAGCGTTTCTTCAGAAGGCAAAGCAAAAATAATAAGACCCTCATTTTGTAAATAAAAATTCAAAAACTCAAATTCTTCTTTTGAAAATGGATTTCCGTCCCTCCACATTTGACCATAAACAGATTCTGAAAAATGGCCTCTGTCAAATACAATATTTTCAGCAGAACAATATTCTTTTATATATCTTTGAAATTGATTGCCATCTCGATGATGTAATGATTTTGCATCCCACCTTAGTACATTTTTTATTCTGTCTAAGGCAGTACTCTTGCCCGAGCAATCAGGGCCTTCTATTAGTATTCTTTTTATCATTTTTCACCTCTTTAATTCTGAAACAATTTGTGCATAATCTTTCTTTATTTTTGGATAATTTTGCAACCTTAGACTTTGAATACTCTTGCCAATTCTATCTTTTGCACCTTCAATTTCTACAAAATATTTACCATAAAGATTATCCAGACACACAGTACATCCATTATAGTCAAAAGAAGCTCTTTGTTTTTCATATACAATCGCACCAATAGCACCAGTACTTAAAACATCATTAAAAAAATGTGCCGGAAGTTCACATTCAGCTTCAGGTCTTTCGTTATATTCTCCAGGAAGTCTTTTTCCCTTTATAGTTAAGGTAACATTTCCTTGTTCCCTTCTAAACCTCACAAAACTTTCTCCAGTTCGATAAATAATATTTTCTTGCCTCTCCCAAGGAGTGCGTTTCCAAGAACGCCCCAGTTCCTTTTCAAGCCGACAAATAACATCTTCATTTACTCTTAATTTTACTTCCGTTTCAATCGGAACTTCTTTTCCTTTTTTCTTATCTTCTTCCTCTTTTTCTCTTCTTTCTAATTTTCCAGCATGCACACCATAACAATCAGGATTTCCATTTTCATCTCGTCTAACTTTATGACCGTATTTCTCGCAAAGAGAAACATATTCATCCATATCATCATTAATTGCACTAATTATATCAGTCATACTACTTTCTCCACTAATTTAACAAAATAATTAACTCTGTCTTGAGGTGCCATTACGGGAACTATCACAGGTTTATAACCGAAGGATTTGTATGCATCGAAAATAGCTTGGTGAATTCTTCTCGCCTCTTCTGGATTTTCCTTTCTAGAATCATCTTTATGATAAACTGGAATAGGATCAAGAACAAATACTGCATCATATCTTCCAGTACCAAAATCCATAATAATTTCAGGAGTAGGAATTTTTCCATTTATTGAATAACCATGTCCGTCAACTATACCTCTATCGCAGAATAAAAGAGAATCACTAAATGAATGTTCAAGATCTAATATTCGTCTAGCAACACTTTCCTGGAAACCTTGCAAATCCATCCAAGGAACGCAATTTGAACCTCTACATTGCTCTTCTTCAATTACCATTCTTGCAGCTTCTGGAATTGCAGTATATGATTGTGCAGATAAATTATTTAACAATGTTGTTTTTCCACAGCAAGGTCCGCCCGTTATTGCTATTCTTTTAATATCCGTTCTCATACACATACATAGACTTGTATTTTTATTACATTTATCTGTACCAAAGCTGTCCATAGTGTTGCATAAAGCTTAAATATACAATTTACTGAAATAAAATATGCTAAAAAACGATGAAATAAAGAAAATAGAAGATTTCATAAGAGTAAAACCTAGAAGCATACAAGAAATTGCAAACCATATTAATAAGAATTGGAGAACTGCAGATAGATACATAGAAGAAATAAAGCAAAATTTTGGAACTTTAGAAACAAGAGTTTTTAGAGAAGGAACAAGAGGAGCATTAAAGATTGTTTACTGGGCAAGTGTAGAAAAAATATCAAATACTGTTTTTCAAGAAGAACTAGAATCAACTATTTTCAAATTCCATAAAAAAGAAGAATTCAAACCATTTGATATATATCAGTTTGTATCAGACAAAGACAAATTTATCTGGATAAAAAAAGGAAAAGACGAAAGCGATGCTGGAAAACTTGAAGAATTTAAAGAAATGCTAATGCAAGCAAAAAAACAAGTACTTTTCTTTTCAGGGAACTTGTCCTTTGTAAATTTTGAAGATAAAAAAGTAAAACTTTTCGAAGTCTTAGAATCACTTGTAAAAAAAGGAATTTCTATAAAAGTAGTTTGTAGAGTAGATTTTGCAGCAAGAGAAAATGTGGAAAAACTACTAGCATTAAATTTTAAGTATGGAAAAGAATTAGTAGAAATACACCATAAAGAACAACCACTCAGAGCAACGATAATTGATAATGATATAATAAATATAAAAGAAATTGAAGAACCTACTGGAAGAAAAAACGAGCTTTCTGAAAAAACATTTATATTTTATACAATAAAAAATAAAGAGTGGGTTGAATGGCTATCAAGAATATTCTGGAAAATGTTTTCTTCGTCTATAGATTCTAAAAAAAGACTAGAAGAAATGCGAAAAATAAGATGAAATCTGAAATAGCAATTAAACAATTAAAGGAATTGAAAAAATTAATAATTATACACTCTGAAAAACCAAGACTTGCAGCAGAAGGATGGGATGAAGAATGGAAGACACTTATTGCAATAATGCTCTCAGCACAAACAAGAGACACTAAAACGATAGAAGTTTCTAATGAACTTTTTAAAAAATACTCTTCCGCTAAAAAATTAGGCGAAGCAAATCTAAAAGAAATTGAAAATCAAATTCGTTCAATAAATTATTATAAAACAAAAGCAAAGCATATCAAAGAAACCTCTCAAATTCTATCTAAGATAAGAATGCCTGAAACAGTTGAAGAACTAATTAAACTCCCAGGAGTAGGTAGAAAAACAGCCAACGTATTTTTAGTTGAAGCAAGAAACGCTGCAGCAATAGGAGTAGACACACATGTTTCCAGAATTGCAATAAAACTAGAGTGGACAAATAAAAAATTCGAAGACAAAGAAGGAATAGAAAAAGACTTAGAAAAATTATTTCCTAAAAGATACTGGAATTCTATAAATTATATTTTAGTAACTTTTGGACAAACATACGGAAGAAGTCGAAAACAAGAAGATGAAATTTTTGAGAAAGTGAAGAAAATAAAATAATTATTTATTCAACATTTTAAGCTGTTGTTTTACTATATGTTCATCTTCTGGATTTGTAACTCCGAACCACTTACCCTTCGCTTCATATAATTTCATTCTTATTTTTCCCTCTTTAATTAAGTTTGATAATTCTACAGGCAAAAAACACTCTGCTTTTCGATCCCCTTCAAATTTCATTTTAAAAGTATCTAATTTTTCTTTTAAATGATTTAAAGTTTCCTTATGAAGTCCAAAAAGATTCATACTACACAAATCACTTTCAGTATTTAGAGTAATATCCAAGTTCTGGCTATCTATCCCTAAAACTTCTTTTATTTCAATAATATTATTTTCATTATCGACACTAAATATCCCTCTATTGGTTTTTCCTTCAGTAGGAATTACATCGCCTAACTTATACCCCATAGTTGCAGCAAATTCATTATTTTTCAAATGTTCAACTAAAATTTGAAAGTCTTTCTTTTCGTAAATATCGTCCCCATTGCAAATAATAAAAGAACTATCAACTGCGCCATGAGCCGAGCAGAGCGCATCTGCAGTTCCCCAAGGCCTTTCCCTAGTTAATTCGTCAAAGTCTTGTTTTGCATAATGAATTTTAACCCCATTATACATGTCACCAAACTTATCTTTAAACAAAGAGTCAGTTTTTTTCCCAGTAACAAAAATTATTTTGTTAATTCCGGCAGAAATAGCTTCTTTCATAGAATATTCTATTAAAGTTTCATCATCCGGTCCAACAATAGCAAACTGCTTTGCCTTACCACCAAATCTACTAGACATCCCCGCAACCATAAAAACAATCGCAATATCCATAAAAAAGAGAATAACTGCCCGTTTAAAATACTTCCCAATAAACCAATAGAGAAATAGCCCCTCCAGGATTCGAACCTGGGTCCCGGGAGTCAGAGTCCCGGATCCTTGACCACTAGACTAAAGGGCTTTCTTATTTTATTTCTTTAGGCTTTATGAACCAATCGTTTTGGTGCTTTAGACTAAAGGGCTAAGTTATAAAATTAGAGCCGAATTTAAGTATAAAAATCTTAGTATTCCATTTCAATTCGCAGTTCCATCAAACAGAACGTAAACTTACTAATCTGCATGAAATGTCTAGTTATACTTCTTGCATCCTTATTATTAGACTCTTTCCAATTAAAATGAGCATTATAAATATCAAAATCTGCCTCTCCAAAGTCAATTACTCCCTTTCTATCAAACTTATAGAAAAGATGATAATAATTCTCAAAATGTTTTTTAACAGTCTCTGCAAAAGACAACACTTCATCTACTTTCTTCTTAGATCTTGCTAAATGATTACCAATATATTTGAACTCATCCCCTAATAATTCCAATAAAAACAAAGTCGAAAACATAACCGGCTTATTTTTGTGAAAACTAGAATCGTTAATCTTATTATTTATTCTACAACAATAATCGATAAATCTATCAATATTAATATCCATAGTGTGTAAATTCTTACATAAGGAAATATCTCCAGTTTCATTATTCTTTATAGACTCAATAACCTTGTCAAATAATTCTATAATTAATAAGAAAATTCTTCTCAAAGAGTTATCGAACTCCTTTGCACTAGGCTCACCCATCTCACGAATAATACAAGAGTTGTTAGCAGTATCTATAATCTCCATACCTACAAATCGATCAACTAATTCCTGAATAGTTTCAAGAGGTGTTTTTTTTGCAGGTTTCTCCCCAAGACGTTTATATTCAAATTGATTAGAATAATAATTATAAGCGCCCTCAAAGTCCTTTTTAGTAGAGTCATAAACAAGTTTTATCTCATCATATCCTTCACGATATGCAGATTGGAAAAATCTCCAAAGCATGGGAATTCTTAAACCAGTAATATCAATAGTGGTAGATTTGAAACCATTATGTTGTTTTCCATTAACAATTAAACTCCCGCCATCCTCAAGAACATCGACCTCATCGCCAGCAGAAAGATTAAGTTTTTTAGACCACTCAGTAGGAAGTGTTAACGTCAGCGTGTTGTGACCCTGTTTTATGATCTTCCTTTTCATACAAATATTATGTTTACAATATATTTAAAGTTTACTCAATAGGGAATATATTCACCATATACCTCACATACCTCATTATTCACTGATATACTCACAATGGACAATCAATAAATAAGAAAGAAAGTTAACTAGTTCATGATAAAAATGATCGATACCCCTGCATACAGATTGTTATGGACGGAAGCCCAACAGTGGATTCAAACAAATATAAGAGAAATAGCTGAAAGCGATTTAGAAAGTGAAGATCTTGCTAGCCGATTTGTTCGCGTCGCTGCAGCCGCTTATTACACAAATATCGAAGATTATTCACCAGGGACAGAAGACCCATTAGGATTACGAGGATTACAAAATAGCCCAGAATTAGAAACCCTCCTTTCAAGAATAAAAGCTACAGACAGACACGAATACGCAAAAGAAGCAATAAGACAACACTACAAAGAAGCACAAAAAGCAAGCTAGTTTTAAAAAAAATTTTCTAGTAGAAACTAAATTAATTGACAAAAAGAGTATAAATCTCAATAAAAGAGAAATCAATATATTGACACTATTCTCATTATACTTACAGATATTCACTGACCAAACAAGAGAGAGATATACTTCTTGAAAATATACGGACAAGCAATATAACAAAAATTAATTTCTTTATTTCATGAGAAAATTAAATATGACTCAAATAGGGCATGACTCGGAATGGTTTCATGCAAAAGCATTTCCTGCACTTCAAAGTGGAAAAATAAGAAAAAAAATAAAATTAGAAGGAGTCTGCGGAATTTATTCAACGCCAGAAGATGCAATAGAACACTTAAAGGAAAGAAAGGGAAACAAAATAGCACAGGCAACGGCTAAAAATTATGGAGCTAGAAATATAGAAGCAGAAACAAAAAGCATTGACGACATGATTGAACTGATTGAGACAGGAAAACTTACCTATCATCACGTAAATGGGGATTTTAGCCTTCCGCTAAAAGCACATGAGGGAAAAAACAAAGTAGTCTACATATGTTCTATGAACAGAACACACTACGGATACTTAAAAGACGCAGTCTCTCACGGAGCACATGTAATCTTAGAAAAACCAGCAGTAGTCGTAATGGATGAAAAAGGAAATGCAGATGATTTTCAACTAAAAGAATTAGAAGAAGTAGTAAAATCCTGTCCGGAATCCCAAAGAATGATAGATGCTGAACACTATGCACATAAAGAAGCATCCACCATATTTTATTCAAAACTAGAAGATATCTTGGGAAAAGAAAAAATAGAAAAAATAGAATGCACTTTATATGAACCAGATAAGACAGACAAACCAAGAAATGTTAACTTACTAAATAAAAAATCAAGAACCGGACTTTTAACAGACACAGGCGTACACTTACTTTCGTTCGTTTCAAATTTGGGCGGAACCGCAACACCTATTCCAGAAACAATAAAATATGGAATACATCCAAAATATGAAGTTGAAACAAGCGTAAATGCAAAATATACTATAGAAAATAATCAAGGAGAATATTTTGCAGAAGGCGCCACAGTATCTTTAGATTTAGAAAAGTTCTCTGAAGAAAGAAAGAATCCTACCGCACAAAAAACAGAGAAAAAAGTAATATTCACTCTAACGGATAAATCCCAAGTAGTAATAGATTTACTCACAAACACAGTTATTAAAATAAATAGCAATGGTAAAGCAAGAAACTTCAAACTTGGCAAAAAATACGATCCCAATGAATATATGAATGTAATGCAAGATGCTTATGAAACTATAACTGGAAAAAAAGCAAAAGCAAGATCAGATTTAAGAGACTCTGTAAGAACCATGAGAGCAATATATGAAACATATAAAATTGCACCGATAACAGATAATACAAATATAGAGGCAAGATACTAATGGCATTTTTTAAAAGAGAAAAATTAATAGAACAAGGTTATAAAATAAACGAAAGAAAATTTAAAGACGTATTTGAAATCTTGAAACATTATGAAATATTTGGTTTACCTTCCTTGAACTTCAGAGGAGAAGAAGAGATATACTGGGGAGCAGAATACAATAAAACCCCTAAAAAACCAAACAAAACAGAAGTACCAAATATTATAATTTATCCATATGGGAGCCTAATGGGAACAACATATGGACATGAACATACAGAATTAGAAAATGGAGACACCCGTCTCGCACAAGAACTTTATGAATTTTTAACATACGGGGCCATGCTTCTCCTGGGAAAAGGCTACGCAAATCTTGTTCTATGTAGGCCTAGAGAAAAAGTACTCGTTAGAACAGACGAAAGTATGGCTTTATATAATATGTCGGACACTCCGCTACAAACTCTTGACTATGCAAATCCTAAAAAAAACTCAGCATCAAAAAAACTTCAGAAAGAAATAGGCCCTCCAATGATAATATGGAGAACAGGTTATGAAACAACCTTCAGAACAAATCCAAAATATCGAGAAAGAGACTTATTTAACGGCCGGAGAAATAGCGTCACAATAAGATCAAAAGAAAGTGAAGAAAAATTATTTGAATTAATGAGTACACAAAGACAGGATTTTGCAGAAGCAGGAATAAACCTAATTTTCGGAGGAAATATACCTGCAGCACTGCAAAAAGATTTTTCAAAACCACTAGAAATTCTTGCAGAAGAAGAAAATGAAGTGTTATTAAAACTATTAAATATGTCATGAAAAAAGCAATAGTTACCGGAGGTGCAGGCTTTATAGGAAGCAACCTAGTAGATATGTTAATTGAAAATAAATTCTCAGTTACAATAATTGATAATCTCTCAACCGGAAAACAAGAAAATGCAAATCCTCTAGCAAAAATATATGTAGAAGATTTAAGAAATTTTGATAATATAAAAAAAATATTTGAAAAAGAAAAACCAGATTTCATATTTCACTTGGCGGCTAAAATAAATGTAAGAGAATCCCTAGATAACCCTATTGAATATGCATTACACAATATTCTGTGTACCTTAAACCTATTAGAATTGTCTGTTAAAAATAATGTAAAACACTTTGTATTTTCATCTACAGGCGGAGCAATATACGGAGATGGATCAGAAATACCTACTCCAGAAACATCACCCTCATTCCCCTTAAGCCCCTATGGTTGTTCTAAATATTCGATTGAGAAATATTTAATATATTACAGTAAAATAAAAGGATTAAAATTTACATGTCTTCGTTATGCAAATGTATATGGGCCAAGACAAAATCCGGAAGGAGAAGCAGGAGTTATTTCAATATTTTTTCAAAATATGTTTGCAAACAAAACACCTGCAATATTTGGAGGAATCCAAACAAGAGACTTTGTTTATGTAAAAGATGTAGCAAGAGCCAATATTCTAGCTTTGGAAGATCAAAAAAGCAATGTCTATAACATCGGAACAGGAAAAGAAACAGACATAATAGAAATATTCAATAGAATAAACAAATACTTTAAAGATAAGTTTTCACCAGAATATAAGCCCATGATTGCGGGGGAACAGAAGAGAAGTTGCTTAAGTTACGCAAAAATAAAGAAGCAGCTAGGATGGACTCCTAGAACAACACTTACTGAAGGATTAAACAATACTTACTGCTGGTACCTGGGTAGCCTCAAAAAACACTAAGACAAAGCTTTATAAATTAACTTTTTTTAAGAAAAACATGAAAAGATCATCAAGACGTTGGAAGAAGAAAAATCAAATGCGTTGGAAGTGGCAGCGTAAAAGATTAAAGAAGGAAAAGAGAAAAAGAAAATTAAAGAGAGGATAAACTCTTTACTAATTAGATTTCTGAAATATATTTTCAATTGCCATCTTATTTATAAAATACAATTAAAGGAATAGAATATGGCTGACAAACTTTTTGGTTTTGACTTAGACGATACCTTAATGTTTAATCACCATTATTATTCTCTTGCACTTACAGAATTCATAAAGCACATTATAACTACATTAGGCCCAAGAACGCCTAATGCTCAGACAATTTTAGAACTACAAGCAAAGAGAGACCTAGCCGCAGCCAAAGCAAACGGTTTTGCTATGGAGAGATTCCCTACTTCTTGCGCAGAAACTTATTTAGAAATTGCAAATGCTATAGGCATTAATGCAGAAAAGGCAAGCGAAGGAGCTAAACAAGCATATGAAATTGGCACAAGAGTGTTCGATTCAAATTTTTGGATTAAAGACCTAATGCCAAATGCAATTAAAACTTTAGATTATTTAAAAGAGCAAGGAGACGAATTATTCATTTTAACCGCAGGAGATCCAAGAGTACAAAATAGAAAAATAGAATTTTACGGATTATCTAAATGGTTTGGAGACCAAATGCACGTAGTTCCACACCATAAAAAAGAAAAATTGATCGAAATAGTATCTGGAAGAAATAAACATAATGTCTGGTTTGTTGGAAACTCTGCTAGAAGTGACATTGCTCCAGCATTAGAAATAGGTATTGGAGCAATTTACATCCCGCAGGAAACATGGGCCTACGATAAGCACGACCTTGCTTCAGTAGACCAAAGCAGACTCATTACCTTGGACGAAATTGGAGAGATTCCAAGAATCTATTCTTCAACACTTGCAACTAAAAATTAACTATATTTAGAGGAACATAAATACTTTAAACGGAGTGAAATGATGTTTCATGCATTTATCTTCCACAGAAGATAAATGCTTATAAACCATCAAGAAGAAAAACTATTATGGAGACAAGTGATGTATGGACAGAGAAATACCGTCCAAAAAAGTTTGAAGAGGTCGTAGGTCAGGAAGAAATTCTTAAGAGAGTTAAATCATTAGTTAATTCATTAAATATACCTCATTTACTATTTGCAGGCCCAGCAGGCACTGGAAAGTCCACTTTAGCTCTAATAACTGTTAAACAATTATTTGGCGATTCCTGGAGAGAAAACTACCTAGAATTGAACGCTTCTGATGAAAGAGGTATTGATGTTGTTAGACAAAAAGTCAAAGATTTCGCAAGAACTAAAGCACTTGGAGATGTTCCTTTCAAAGTAATCTTCTTAGATGAAGCCGATGCTTTAACAAGAGAAGCTCAACAAGCGTTAAGAAGAACAATGGAAAACTACACCTCAACATGTAGATTTATTCTTTCTTGTAATTATTCTTCAAAAATCCTTGATCCCATCCAATCTCGTTGCGTAGTTTTCAGATTCCAACTATTAGAGAAAAAAGATATTAAAAGAAGAATTGAATTTATTGCACAAAATGAAGGATTAACAATAACTGCTGACGCCTTTGATGCAATCTACGAAGCTTCAGAAGGCGATTGTAGAAGAGTTATCAACTTCTTACAAGCAACAGCAGCAATCTCACCAAATATAACTCCTGATTTAGTTAACACAATAGTTTCCAAAGCAAAACCTTCCGATATTAAAGTTGTTTTAGATTATGCTTTAGCTGGAGATTTCCAAGGCTCAAGAGAAAAATTATTAGATATTATGTTAAAAGATTCTATTTCTGGACAAGATGTAATAAAAGGAATACAGAAAGAAATTTGGAATTTACAAATTGACAATGAAATCAAAGTTAGACTAACTGAAAAAACAGGAGAGGCAGAATTTAGACTAGTTGAGGGTTCAGATGAATTTATACAATTAGAAGCTCTACTTGCAAGTTTTGTTTTAGCAGGGCAGGGCGGCGGATTAAACTCTGGCGCAAGCATCGTCGGGAAAAAGTAAAATGTTTCTATCTGATATGAGATATCTTGCAATAAGAAATAGTCTAAGACAAGTATTAAGAGACTCAAGAGACAGAATTGAAAAGGTAGAAGATTTTAGCGAACAATCAGCAGAAAAGGGGCGTATAAGCCAAGATTTTTTAAATAGATATATGAACGGTATGGACTATCCCAGAGCTAATGTATTTTACAATGCAATAAGGAATCTTAGACAAAATAGTTTCCAAATACCTTACATAGGAATCACATATATTTCGAAGAAAGATAGAGTTTTAATTATGCAAGCAGAAACATTTGCTAAAGAAATAAAAGAAATAAGGAGAATCTAAATATGATAAATCCAGAAAATATCCCTTGGTGTGAAAAATATAGAGTTAGTTGTTTTAAAGATGTTAAAGGCCAAGAAATGGCAATAGATAAAGTAAAACAATTCCTTAGCAGTTTTCCTAAGAAAAAATCCATTACATTGCACGGACCACCCGGAATTGGTAAAACTTCTCTAGCCTATGCAATTGCATTCGAATACGATGCTGAAATTTTAGAAATGAATGCTTCTGATTTAAGAAATAAAGAAAAAGTTGCAGGAATAATAGGGCCAGCATCTCAACAAAGAAGTTTATTCAAAAAAAGTAAAATAATTTTAGTAGATGAGGTAGACGGAATCTCAACAAGAGATAGGGGCGGATTAACTGAATTATTGGCCTTAATAGAAAAATCATCTTTCCCAATAATTATAACAGCAAATGATATTTGGCAACAGAAGTTTAATTTACTTAGACAAAAAAGCGAACTAGTACAACTAAAAGAAATTGATTACAAAGACGTTTTACAATTAATGAAAGAAATATGCATCAAAGAAAACATTTTCGTTTCAAATGATGTATTGACTTCTATTTCAATAAAGGCGAGAGGAGATATAAGAGCAGCACTCAATGACTTACAAGTAATCTCACAAATGGATGAGAAAACAGTGATTAAAGAAGTTGGAGAAAGAAATAAAGAACTCTCTGTATTTAATGCTCTGCAATATGTTTTCAAGAATGCACAATTAGACACAAAGATGCTTACAATATACGACGAAGTAAATCTAAGTGTAGATGAAATATTCTTATGGATTGAAGAAAATATACCTTACGAATATAGAGGAATAGAGCTAGCAAAAGCATATGATGCACTTTCTAAAGCAGATGTTTTCAGAGGAAGAATTTACCGGCAACAACATTGGAGATTCCTAGTTTATGAAAATTTCTTTTTAGGTGCTGGAATCGCTGCTTCTAAAAAATATAATCGAACCGGTTGGACAAACTACAAAAAACCTTCAAGAGTTCTAAAAATTTGGCTACAAAATCAAAGAGCTGCAAAAAAGAAAACAATCTGTGAAAAATATGCAAAACATTGCCATACTTCTATAAAAGAAGCCATGAAAGATTTCCTTTTATTAAAACAAATTATAAATAACACTCAAATAATCAAAGAACTAAAACTTACAGACGAAGAAGTCGAATTCTTACAGAAACCAACTCTAGTGTAAAATGAAAGGTTTGACTGAATTTCTTTTAGAAGAAGTTTTCTTAGCCGATCAGAAACCAAAAAAACCACAGAAAGAAGATAAAAGAGCGTATGATTCTTTTAGTGAAAAAGAACATAATAAAAGAGTATTAAGACTAGCAGAATATCTTCTGAAAATAGGAGAATTTGATACTGCTTACCCCTTTCTACACTATAATGAAAGAGGAATATGTGGAGAAGTAGATTTGCTTGTTGAGAATAAAGATGAACAAGCATGGTTTGAAATAAAGTATAGATTCACCTCAAGCGGATTTAAGAAAGCAGCAATCCAATATAAGAATTATTTACTAGCCTTTCCAGAATTCAAAGGAAGAGCATATTATGTAAGTTGTGATGGAGTAGCCATAGAAATTTCAAACCCTGAAACATTAAAACAATTCAATTTACAAAAATAAAGATTAAATATCTATTTAGCAATTTCCAGCAGCAGCTGCAGCAGTAGAATCTAAAGTACTTGAACAAGTAGAAGGTGCATTATTGAAAGCTCCACAAACTGCAGACTTATATGCTTCAGCACTTCTTCCTGCATTGGAGATTACTCCATTGATTGTTACAGTAGGAGAACCACTTACGCCTGCTTGTTGCGCCTTAGCAGAAGCAGCACTTGCTAAAGAATCGCCATCTTTACTTACACAAGACATTATGCTTGCTGAATCAATTCCTACAGCCTTCATAACCTTTGTAGATTCTAACTTATCACATAACTCAGTCTTATTGGAAGAGCATTTTGGATAAACATCAGTTACAAACTTAGCAGCATAAGACCAGTATTTATCTTTAGCTAATTTTTGTATACATAATTGTATCTCATTCTGTTGAGTCTCAAAAGCGCCATGACCATCATAGTAAGGAACAATTTCAAAGTCAGCACTTGCCTTTAATAATTGTGCAACTTGAGCCATAGGTCCTTGTGCTTGAACACCATACGGGCAATATCCCCAAACATATAATTCTACTTTAGGTTTATCAGATTTAGGAACTTCTGTTGAAGCAGGAGTATCAGTTGTTGAATCAGAACTCTTAAGAGAAGAAGTAGCAATCATTTGACCTATATAGTCCCCATCTTTAGAAACAGCAAATGTACCTTCTTGAGATTGAACTGTAAAATTAACAAAATAAAAATCACCTTTAGATGAAACGGATGTTACATTAACATAAGCCTCAGGAACACCATAAGCAGAAACTAAAAAACCAACAACTTCCTTTCCAGCTTGAGCCTTAGATATATTAGTAAACGCGCTAAAAGAAACCATAGCCAAAAGAACAATTGCTAAAACAACAGAAGCAACCATCCAATAATTTAACTTAGAAAAATCAAACTTCTTTTTCGATTCTTTGGACTCATCAGACATAGTCGAATCTTTGTGCTCTTTTTTCTTAACCATTGAAAAACTTTATTTTCAATACTTTATAAATCTTTGTTTAGAGCGTTAATACTTTCTAGATCTAGCCATATCGTCGAGCTTTAGAAGAACCATCTCAAAAGATTTTTTCACTCCGCTTGATCTTTGTTCTGAAACAATACTCTCAACATCACCCCTGTTAGCTAAATATATTGGCTTCCCACTAGTCATATGTTGTTCGAAAGCCATTCCCAAATCAAATTTAGTTCCTTGGCTCTTTTTTGTCCAATACACAGAAATAGTTTTTGACTCGCCCATAGCTCGATTATTATCTTGACAAATCCTGTAACCGCCCGTTTCATCTATTTGCTTTGTGTCTCTCGCAGGATAATAAATATTCCAACCCAAAGCAGAGTGTTCTTCGACATATCTTTCCAAAAAAGCCAAATCTGACTCATCCGCCTCCCTCACAGTACAAATAAGAAATTCATCGTGCACATATTTTCTCTTTCTAGCCATAAGAAAAATAATTTATTCCACTTTAAATAAATATATTTACTAGATAATATAATATTTTTATCTTTCTCAAGTGAATCGCTTTTTAAACGAATTTGCTTTTCAAAATATACTTTCAAGAAAAATTTTGTTTATATAGAAAAAGAATATATAGAGAGATATGGAAGGAATAAAAGAAGAGGTTACGGGACAAATTCAAGATGGACAACTTTTGCCAGGATTTAGTGGAATAGGTTCTTTCAGAGGAAGAAGATTTGCAGACCTTTCAGCAGATGAACAAACAATAACTTCTTATTTTTTTACAAATCCTGATTCAAACGTTTATGCAGCAAGTGATGCACTACCTAATGAATTATGGGCACAAGCAATGGGTCAATATGCAAGAAGTAATTTAACAGCCAAAGAAAGATTAATTCAGTTATTTAATGACATGCCGAAAAAAAATCCACAAGCAAAATCATTAGGAGAAATTGCCACTACAATAAGAAGCGGAAGAGAAGTAGAACATGCATTAAAACAGTATATAAAAATGGCAGGAGAGTTCATTGAAGAATGGGGAATAAACTATGGACATGCCTCACTAAGAGATTCCGCACCAATAAGAATATGTTTTGAAGGAGTAAGTCAAAGAGCAACCAAATTTTTAGAATCTGCAAGAGAAGGCGCTTACCAAGAACAATCAACCAGAGCACTTCCATTTAATCTAACGAATATGGCAATTCCATTCGAAGTAAGAGGAACTAAATTTGAAGATAGATTCAAAGTAGTAGGAGCAAATCTTGTTGCATTATATGAAGAAGTAAGAGAAAGAGCAACAAACTATCTAAACTCAACTTATGCCGAATTAAGAGTAGATGCAGACAAAAAATTACAAGAAGCAACTGGAGATCCAACAAAAAAATTATCTGACAGAGAATGGAATAAAGCAGTAGGTGACAAAGCATTTGATATTGCAAGATCGCTTATTCCTCAAAATTTTACAACATCTTTAGGTATGACTCTTAATGCAAGAAGATTCCAAGACCAGCTAACAGAATGGCAATCATCAGAACTAGCAGAAGTTCGACTTTTAGGAAAAGCAGCACAGATAGAAGTCATGAAACTATCTCCTTCTTTAATGAAGTATGGAAATCCAAGCGAATTTTATGCAGACCTGCCCCAAAGAGGAAGAGCACTTTCTGAAGATTATGCTCCTGCAAAAAACAGCGCATATCAAAATCAAGAAGTTAGATCAGTTTTGATTTCTGCAACAGAAGGATTAGAAGATTTAGTTCTTGCAAGTATTTTATTAAAAGAAGATGAAAGCGGAGCTCCCTTTTCAGAACTAGTTAAATCAGTAAAAAAGCTGAGTACTGAAGAAAGAAGAAGGATTGCTGAAAGTCAATACAAAGGTAAAAAATCTTTTGAAATAAATTCAAAAACAACAGAAGTTGGAAGTTTTACATTTGAAAGAACATATGATATTGGAGGATACCGAGATTTACAAAGACAAAGAGGAGACAGGCAACAAACCTCACCATATAGCACTAATATCGGATTTCATATGCCTGAAGAGATTTTTGAACTAGGAGAGGATCTACCACCAAGATATTTTAAAGCAATGGAAGAAGTTCGAAAACTCCATGATGATTTAAAGGGAGAAGGATTACACTCTGCAGCACAATATGCTCCCGTAATGGCAAATCTAATAACGCACGTAGTTACTTTAGATCCAAATCAATTATTCTATCAGGCAAAATTAAGAGCACAGGCAGCAGGTGCAGATTCCTATAGAACAATTGCATTGCAAGAAATACAACAAGGTCTTGCTAAAATGCCAGCATTTAACGGACTAATAGAGTATGACGGCACTTTTTACTATCCATTGAACAGATTACCAGAAGCAGTCAACGGAATAATAAAAAAAGCACAGGAGAAAAAATAAAATGACACGGGGAAAATTAATAACATTCGAAGGACCGGAAGCCGGAGGAAAGTCAACACAAATAAAATATCTTAAGAGCCAACTAGAAACGATAGGCTATGAAATCTTACAAACAAGAGAACCCGGAGGAACACGAGTTGGAGAGGCAATAAGAGGAATACTGCAGCACGATGCCGCAGGAGAAGCACCCGCACCTGCTTGTGAAACTTTATTGTACGAAGCTGCAAGAGCACAAATAATGAAAAAAATAGTCAATCCTGCGCTATCAAAGGGAGTATACGTTTTATTAGATAGATTTTATGATTCAACGACCGCCTATCAAGGATATGGGAGAGGATTTGATATAGACAAAATAAAAGCTCTCAATATGTTTGCAACAGGAGGAATAAAGCCGGATTTAACATTATTATTAGACTTGCCAGTAGAAGAAGGATTTGCAAGACTAACAAAAAGAAATTTAGAAACAGGAGCTAAAGCAGATAGAATAGAATTAGAAGAAAGAGAATTTCATGAAAGATTAAGAAAGGGGTATCTAGAAATTGCTGCATCCGAACCTGAAAGAGTAAAAATTATTGATGCAATGCAAACACCAGAAAAAGTTGCCGAAGACATTTGGAACACATATTTGACTAAGTTCCATCCGAAATAAACCCTAACATTCACAAAAAGTGGTAACACAGATTTAAATACTCAATCCGTTTCCATACATCAAATAACACAACGTATAGTGTTTTAGGTTATAGAAAACCACAATATATTGTGTCGACGAGCAATCGTCGAAAACTCAAAATGCAATGCCCTTACTGTCAAAACGAGGAAACGAAAGTTAACGACAAGAGAGATAGTGAAGGAATGACAAGAAGAAGACGTGAATGTCTAAAATGTGAAAAAAGATTCACAACTTATGAAAGAGTTGAAATGGATCTAAGTGTCATAAAAAAAGATGGAAGACGTGAAAAATTTAATCCCGAAAAAATAAATCACGGCTTAAACAAAGCATTTGAAAAAAGACCATTCACTTCAGAACAAATTGAAGAAATCGCAAGTGAAATTGAAGCAAAAATATACAGAACAGCAAAAGACAAAGATATCACAACCGCAAAAGTCGGTGAGATTATCATGGACAAGCTGAAGAAAACAGACAAGATCGCATACATCAGATTCGCGAGTGTTTACAGAGAATTCGCAGATATTGATGATTTCAAAAAAGAATTACAGGATTTAAAAAAATAAGATGGTAACAAAAGTTAGAAAACGAGATGGAAGTGTTGTTCAGTTCCAACAAGAAAAGGTAGCTGAAGCAATATGGAAAGCAGCAAGAGCAGTCGGCGGGCAAGACAAAACAAAAGCAGACCATGTTGCACAATTAGTTACTGATGAATTAACTAGCAAATATGGAACAGAAGGAATTCCAAGTGTTGAAGAAGTTCAAGATACAGTAGAAAAAATATTAATCAAAGAAGGACATGATCAAACTGCAAAAGCATATATTCTTTACAGAAAATCACACGAAGAATTAAGAAATGTTAAAGGGTTATTTGACACAATTGAAGCTGTTGAAGATTATATTGGATTAAATGATTGGATGATTAAAGAAAATTCCAACATGGGTTATTCTTTACAAGGATTAAATAATTATATTGTAGAAAAAATTATCAAAAATTATTGGTTAAGAAGAGTTTACCCAGAAGCAATAAGAAAAGCACATGAGAATGGAGATATTCATGTACACGATCTAGGAACATTAGGAGCTTATTGTGTTGGATGGGACTTAAAAGATGTATTGACAGTAGGTTTCACAGGAGTTTCTGGAAAAGTACAATCAAAACCTGCAAAACATTTGCGAACAGCATTAGGCCATGTAGTTAATTTCTTTTACACATTGCAAGGAGAAACAGCAGGAGCTCAAGCATTCTCAAACTTCGATTCGTTACTTGCACCATTCATAAGATATGACAAGTTAGATTATGCACAAGTAAAACAAGCAATGCAGGAATTTGTTTTCAACTTAGCAGTTCCAACAAGAGTAGGATTCCAAACACCATTCACAAATGTAACAATGGATTTGAAAGTTCCTAGTTACATGGCAGATGAACCAGTAATTATTGGAGGAGTTCCACAAAAAGAAACATACAAAGAATTCCAAGCTGAAATGGACATGTTTAACAGAGCTTTCGCAGAAACTATGATTGAAGGAGACGCTGCTGGAAGAATATTTACTTTCCCGATCCCAACATATAATATAACAAAAGATTTCGATTGGGAAAATCAAAACCATAATTTAATCTGGGAAATGACAGCAAAATACGGTATCCCTTATTTCTCTAATTTCGTAAATTCAGATATGAAACCAGAAGATGCACGTTCCATGTGTTGCAGATTGAGATTAGATCAAACAGAATTAAGAAAAAGAGGCGGAGGATTATTTGGCGCAAACCCTCAAACAGGTTCTATAGGCGTAGTCACAATTAATATGCCTAGACTAGGTTTCACCTCTATAGATGAAAACGATTTCATGAGAAAATTAGAATATCTTATGGAACTAGCTAAAGAAAGTTTAGAAATAAAAAGAAAATCAATTGAACAACTTACTGAAGCAGGATTGTATCCCTATTCTAAGTATTACTTAAGACACGTTAAAGAAAGATACAACCAATATTGGAAAAATCATTTTGCAACAATAGGTCTGTTAGGTATGAACGAAGCAATTATTAATTTCATGGCTGGAGAAAATATCACAACACCTAAAGGAAAAGAATTTGCAGAAAGAGTTTTAGATTTAATGAGAAAAAAATTAGAAGAATATCAAAAAGAAACAGGAAATATATATAATTTAGAAGCAACTCCCGGAGAAGGAACAACCTATAGATTTGCAAGAATGGATAAAAATAGATTTGGTAGAATTATTGTAGCAAATGAAGACTCTGTTAAAATTGGTGCAAAACCATATTATACAAACTCAACACAATTACCAGTAAAATATACCCCTGACATTTTTGAAGCGCTTAATTTACAAGATGCACTTCAATGTAAATACACTGGCGGAACAGTATTCCATGGTTTTATCGGAGAAAAAATCTCTCCAGAAATGGTTAAAGAATTAGTAAGAAAAATATCTGCAAAATATCACTTGCCTTACTTTACAATTACTCCAACTTTTTCCATCTGTCCGATACACGGATATTTGGCAGGAGAGCACGAGTTCTGTCCAAAGTGCGACGAAGAACTAGCTAAAGAAAAAGAACAGAGTAGTAAGTAAAAAGAGGAAAAGGAGGTTGAATGGCACAAAGAACTAAATGCGAAGTATATTCCAGAGTATGCGGATACATCAGACCAGTCGCACAATGGAATGAAGGCAAGGCAGAAGAATTTAAGGATAGAGTAACCTTCTCTTGCTAAAGACAGAATTTATTTTGCTCATATATTTTTTGATGAGCTTTTTTATTTTTAGATAACTTTAAGAAATTATAGTATAAAGAATTAATATGAAAGAAATTGAAGTACTTGTCCAAGTTTTAGATTCTAAAGAAAAAACCCTTAATGTATTGAGTAAATTCAAATTGATAGGAATAAAAGAAACAAAAGACATATATTTTTTTGATGAGTCTAAAGATACTCTTCAAATGAAAAAAGAAAAATATCCTACTAAGTGGTTTAGAATTAGAAAAAAAGGAGAAAAAAATTATATAACATATAAAGAAGACATTTTTGACGGCAAAGGAAATTGGCTTCATTCACACGAGCACGAAACAGAAATAAAAGATTTTGAAGTGATTCATCAAATAATAAAAAAATTAGGATTCAAACAGCTAATAGAAATAGATAATAAAAAACACATTTATGAAAATGAAGAATACGAAATTGTCTTTGAAGAAGTAGAAAATCTAGGCTATTTCCTAGAAGTTGAAAAAAGAAATACAACAGAAAAAAGTGATACTGAAAAAATAAGAAAAGAAATTAAAGAATTTCTTAAAAATCTTAATTTGGAAATAAGTGAAGAAGTAGGTATTGGAAAACCAGAACTGATGTTAAGAAAGATAAAAGTTAAATAAAATTAGGAACTCTTTTGAAATCTTTCAGGTAGCTCGTACCCCACTTTAGCACTAACTTGAAATGCACCGTTACCCAAATCTGCTGCAACATTTGCAGTATGCCAATATTTACCGCAAAGTCGAGGCTTACAAGACTTAATAATTTCTAAACGCATAGGGATTGCCTGAACATCTTCAATAGGCTTACAACCAGGATTTAAAGTTAAATCCCTCAACCATAAATTTTTACTTTCTTCTCTAGAAACGCTGTCTTGTGAATATAATAACATCTGTGCAAGTTGACCAGATAGTAAAATAGAATCTATAGAACTTAAATGAGGCCTACACTCATTCCCGCTTTTTTTTGACCAACTACCGAGGTAACTTAAATCGGCTTTTGCAGTAAGAATCCCGCTTGCAGGATCAATTTCTATATCATAAATATCATGCTGTGTTTTTCTAAATCCGCTAGAAAAAAACCTATCTGAAGAAGGACCTAGAGCATCATCTGCTCGGTCATACCATAATTTACCTCCCTCTTTTTGCTTCGGACCATTTAAAGTAGTACTTACGTCTAAGCCCAAAAGATTTACTACTTTTGTAATTCTTTCTTCAACAGAACCAGAAACTTCATAAAATGGTAAACTTGTGTTTGCCCAAGTCTCTCTTAGTATTTCATCAGCTTTTTGTCTAAATGCTTCTGAAACAGGCCTATGGCCGTCTTGAGGTAAAGGAAACTCGACAGGAAAATGAATAACGTGAGTATAATTTTGTGCAGAATACCTTTTTACAACTTCTCCAAAAGCATCGATAGCAAATTTATAACCTTCTCCAAAAATTTCAGAACCTTTACCATTTGCACCTTCTAACATTCTTCCATGACCATACGCCCATTCATGAACAGCAGAACCATCAGAAATAAATCCATCTTTAAACTGATTTTCCAATATTCTTCTTTCACCAAATCTAACCATTCCCAACTGAACAAGCTCAAACGGAGAACACTGCTCCAGTTTTTTCCCAGGAAAAGTCTCGGGTAAAATATCCCTCATACCCCTAGCAACAGCAGGAGGTAAACCAGTTAATCTTGAAAGCTCTCGCGTAGCTGTCGTTTTTCCAGTCCCATATGTACCTGAAAGAACTATCTTCTTTCCAGAATTATTATGACCAAATACCATAAAAATTAGCATAAAAAAAGGTTTATAAATATTTGCTTTTGTTACTACTTGAAGATTACAATAAAATAGAGCAAAGAAATACACAAATCAATATAAACCTATTAGCTTAAAAAACAATATGAAAATAAAACACATCGAGAGAGCAACATTTATTGATTATCCTGGAAAAATTTCATGCACTATTTTTTTATACGGCTGCCCATTTAGATGTGGTTTTTGCTATAATCCTTCTTTAGTTCTCCAAGAAGAAACTCCTGATTTAAGTCAAGAAGAAATATTAGATTTTCTTAAAAGCAGAATAGGTTTAATTGAGGGAGTTTGCTTTACTGGTGGAGAACCTTTAATGAACTTAGATGAAGAATTCTTAGAAAAAGTAAAAGCTCTAGGCTATTTTATTAAAATAGATACTAATGGAAGTTTCCCTGAAAAATTAAAAAAACTAATAGAAAAAAAATTAGTAGACTTTGTTGCAATGGACATAAAATCAGATAAAGAAAGTTACCAAGAAACTATTGGAACAATAATACCTCTAATTAGAATAGAAGAAAGCATCAAAACAATAGCTCAAATGCCCAACTACGAATTTAGAACAACAATAGTTGAAATAATTCACACAAAAGAAAGAGTTGAAAACATGTTAAAATGGATAAACTCTTTAATCGGGAAAAAAATAAAATCTTTCTCATTGCAAGGATTCAAAAATCATGGAAGTTTCGTAGATAATAAATATAAAGAAGTAACTAACACCTCTGAAGACTACTTAAAAGAACTTGCAGAAATAGCTAAAAACTATGCTGACAAGATAAATATAAAATACTGATTCTATCGCCACTATCCTTAAAAATCCTAAAACCAAAGAAAAAATATGATTATTGGACTAACAGGTACAAACGCAGCAGGCAAGGGTACAGTTGTTGACTTTCTTAAAGAAAAAGGTTTTGAGCACTACACTGCAAGAGGTTTTTTAACTAAAGAATTAGAGAAATCGAATAGACCCGTAGATAGAGCAAACATGCAAGATCTTGCAAATGAATTAAGAGCGCAACACGGACCTGCATATATTGTTGAACAATTATATGAACAAGCAAGAAATTCAAAAAATGCAGTAATTGAAAGCATTAGATGCCCTGGAGAAATAGTCTCGCTTAGACAAAAACCAGGATTCTTATTATTTGGAGTTGATGCAGAACCATTAACAAGGTATCAAAGAGCTATCGCAAGAGCAAGTGAAACAGACAGAGAAATGACCTATGCACAATTCATTGCAGATGAACAAAAAGAAAAAGATAACAAAGAACCATTCAAACAGAATTTAACAAAATGTTTAGAAGAAGCAGATGTATTTTTCTTAAATGAAGGCACTCCGAAAGAACTTGCAGAAAAAATTGCGAAAAATACTTCTTTCGATGCACAAGGATATTTAACAAGAAGGCCGACCTGGGACGAAATATTCATGAATGAAACATATACTTGGGCAGCACGTTCAACATGTCTAAGAAGAAAAGTTGGTGCGGTAATTACAACGCCAGGACATGAAATGGTATCTCAAGGCTATAATGGTTCCCCCAGAGGAACACCTAATTGTGTAGACTTAGGTTCATGTGAAAGACAGAAAATGGGCGTTCCATCTGGACAAAGATTAGAAACATGCAGAGCAGTTCATGCAGAACCGAATGCAATAGTTAATGCAGGTAGACAAGGTAAAAATGTTCAAGGAGATATTTTATATTGCACCACCTTCCCCTGCCAAATCTGTGCAGGAATTATTGTAAATTCAGGACTCAACGAAGTAATTTATGAAGCAGACTATCCAAATGATCAAGCAAAACAAACATTCTTGCAAGCAGGAATAAAAACAAGAAGATTTGAAGGCGTTCGTTCACCTGCATTTGATAAATTGTTTAGACAAAAATGAAAATAAAAATAAAGAGAGTACATCCTGAAGCAAAAATTCCTTTCTATGCAAAACCAGGCGATGCTGGAATGGACGTATTTGCAATATCAAAAGAAGAGAAAGAAAAATTTATAGAATATGGAACAGGGCTTTCTTTTGAACTTCCGGAAGACCACACTATGTTAGTTTTTGCAAGAAGCAGTATAACAAATAAAGATTTAATTTTAGCAAATCATGTAGGCGTTTTAGATTCGGGATTCAGAGGTGAACTGAAGATGAGATTTAGAAAAACGGGAAAAGATGTCTACGAAATAGGAGACAGAATAGGGCAAATAATAATAGTTCCTTTTCCAAAAATAGATTTTGAAGAAACAGAAGAACTCTCTGAAAGCCATAGAGGAGCAAATGGTTTTGGTTCTACAGGTAAATAACAGCCTCATAATCTTTATAAATAGCATTTCTTACTCAAATCTAGATGACATGGGCTTTCAAGAGGTTATATCAGAAATAGACGAAACGAATCATGACAAATTCTTAAATAGCAAACTATCAATTTTACACTTTTTTTCTGACTGGGAAATGGACTGCCTAATGTGTTTACCTATCATAGAAAGTATTGCAGAAGAATTTAGCGGCCAAGCACTCTTTGGCAAAGTCAACATTGAAGAAGCTGAAAATATTGCAAAAAAACATAAAGTTATGAAAGTCCCAAGCGTATTGTTTTTCAAAAACGGCAGCCTAGTAGATAGAATGGACAAGATGAATTCTGAAGATGTTTTAAGAAGCAAAATTAGCTGTTTGCTGTAAAACTCAAAATACATTACTTTTTTAAAGGCACATTTCTCTACATATTTACCAGACGAGATAAGTCAGAAATGATGAATCAAAACGATGGCCTCGTAGCTCAGCCTGGTCAGAGTACCGGACTTTTAATCCGGGTGTCGAGGGTTCAAATCCCTTCGGGGTCATTCATATTCACTTTAGTATTTGAACACGAGATAAGTTAAGGCGAACAAAACAATTTTGAAGACAATCTTCTGCAAAATATAAATTATAGGAAGAATTTTCTAGCCTTTAAAATAAAATTAGTATTTTCCCCACCTAACATCTTTCCAAATTCTCTCATGTATAAAAAAGAAAATAATTTTTACCATAGTAAGCAAAATATTAAATTTTAATGCTACCGTAAAATTTCCGTAAAAAAAATAAAGAGCAAAAAGAGTAACTACAAAAGAAAAACCTTCCCAAACAATTCCTTTTACAAGACTTCTTTCGTAAGTTGATGCCATTTAATCCTCCTCACATTCTTCAACATCTTCAATCTCAGACTCTGCCTTTTCAAGAGCAAACGCAGCTTCAGAAAGCTCTTTCATTTTTTTAGAACCTTCGTCACATTTCTTAGCTTCATCATTTATCAAATCTTCAGCAATTTTAATATGTTCTTCTGCAAGTTCAACTGCTTCTTTACTTGATGTCTTTTTTGCCATAAGATAAGTTCGTCATAATTGTTTATAAAAGTTTCTAACTGCCAAGCCACCCTTGAGATCTGAGATATGCAAGAACAAATTCATCTTGCTGTTTTTCTAACAAAACACCACGAATAGGACAAACTTCAGGCATCAGCTTAAAAACAAAATTTTCACGCGAAAAGCTATGCCCATAATTTCCACAGACTCTATTTGAAAATAAATCTCTTAATTCTGGCCCGCCAACCCTTCCTTTATAGCTAGAATCCTTAGACAGCCTTTGAAGAACACTAGGTAAAACCGTTCTATTAATTAAATAAGTACCAAATAAATTAAAAGAACTTTCTCTCCCAAGACTATAAAATCCTATGAAAGGATTTACTCTATCCTCTCCATTATCCAATAAACAAACTTCTGAAGGATCTATCCCTCGAACAGCCTCGCCCAAAATAGGCTCTAAAGAAAAATCATAAGAAAGATTACTTGGAACAATAAATCCTGATCTGGAAACAAGCCTAAAACCAGGCAATCTATCTAAAGCATAGCTATTAAATTTTTCTTCTGCATTTAAAATTCTGCCAACTTCCATCAGAAACATCAAATAAATTTATTTAAAAGAGTTTCTATTTTTAGAAAAAAGGATGTCTTCAATCACCAATTTATTTAAAAAAGAAAAAACATAAAAAAAATAATGAAATCAATTAGAATAGAACAAGTACCCGTAATATTTGAATTATTTAGACCAGAATTAGGAAAAACAGGAGATATAGTTCAAGAATATCATCATCAGTCTGGAATTCCCCAAGACACGAGAGAAATACAAAAGCAAATAGCAAAATATTTAGCATTAGAAGGAAGATATTTAGCAAACCCAGACGATATTCAAACCCAATATAAAGAAAAAATTGCATTCAAAAAAATATCTGAAAGACAGTTTACAAAATTAGGAGCGTATGCTACAAATAGAATAACTGCTTTAATTAAAGGAAGAATAATTCTTCCAAATACATTTGAAGAATTAGAAGAATTAACAGAACAAAATACTACAAATGTAGAATTATTTGATGCAAGAGGATTAGCAAAACTAACTCAAGCATTTGGAAGAGATTTAGAAAAAGGAGAGACTCCTAAAGTCATTTTTTCAAAACCAATATGGCTTCCAAATTTTATGCACCCTTATGAATTGAGTAATATAAATTTTTCATACAGTAAAGGATTAAACTTTTATCAATCAGAATAAAATCAAAATTATTTATACTCTCTCCAAGTATGCTGACATTTTTTACATCTGTAAAACTTTGTCTCTGGCTCATCACTACTTCTAGTCTGTAACGTCCAAAAATAAGCTTCAGTATGCTTACATTCTTTACATTCAGCATAAACAGTAGGCAAAGTATCAACTTCTTTTTCTTTGAAAACAGAAATTTCTTGAGATTCATCTACCTTTTCTTTTATTTTCAAATCTACCTTATCTTTAGTGGAATAACTGCATCTAGCACAACCAAAATTCTTTGTTTTCTGAATCAACATTCCACCACATTTAGGACAAAATTGCATTTTTTAACGTATCTCCGAGACTATTTAAGACTTTCTAAATGGAAAACTTAGCAAAACCCTCTTTGGTTCTCAGGTTTTCTCCAATCAAAGAAAATAAGTTTTATCCAACCAATTGCAGGAATCTTAAAAACCGCCTTTCCAACAAACTGCTCTTCAGAAATTTTCTTTTCAGCTTCTAAAAGACCAAAATTATTATCTCCTTTTGTCGTAACTTTTCCACTTTCGTCTATATTAATAACCCTATGAATAATAGGATTCGTCTGCCCTGCATTAAAAATCAAAACATCCCCAATCTTCAGATTCTTAGGACTAATAACAATAATAATGTCTCCTTTCGTAAAACCATTCTTTAAAACCCAATTAGAAGTATTACTATAGTCCAAATCATAATCTGAATAAATTTTATTTTGAACTATTTGATCCAAATCGAACTGATGATACATAGAACAACTCTCAACAATGACTAGAGGCAAAGGAGTTCCAGTAATCAAAGTTAAAACTGGAAAAATAATAAACTTAATCACAATTAAAGCAATTAATAATCCTACAAAAAAACTAGGCCAGGAGTCTTCTTTTAGAAAAGCACGAAATCTCTTAAAATTACTTTTAATATCCATAAATAATCAAAAGAAAAGAGATTTTTAAACTATACTACATAACTTTTCCAGCAACTAAACCGCCTAAGTAAAAGACAGATGGAAGACTAAAGCAACCAATTGCATTAAAGGCAAATTCAGGTTCAAAATTTCCAGTAAATTCATACTCCTTACAACCGGAAGAAATAATTCCAGAAACAAAAGAACCGACAGCCAAGCTAGCAGCAGGCAATCCTTGAATATTTCCTGTCTTAGAAGTTAAATAACCTTCATATGCCCCCATTGCACAAGCACCAAGCCAAGTACCCAACATAATTGGCGTAGACAAAGCAGTACCTACTTTCGCAGCACCATCTAAAATATTTTCAAGCATTTCCATTTTATTTCATTGCTCCTGAAAGTTTAGTTTGTAATCCAGCCATACATCTACAAATTCCATCTTTTTTACAAGGACTATCTGCAGTGCAATGACACTCGTGCAAAGGTTTTGAAACCATACTTGCTTCTACGGCCTTCTCAACTAAAGCACTGTCTCTCATTCCCTGAACAACAATTGCTAACTTCTCAGCATAGATTCCTTGAGGATCATATCTCGTCAGAGTTTGTTCTGCTGGCAGATAACTTGTTTGTGTTTGCATTTTGTTTTTTCCTATCAACTCACGTTGACAATATGCACAGAACAAACTACTAGATAGTATTTTACCCGAAAAAATACGACAATTACTCTATGATTATTTTAAGAATTCAAGCGTACTTGCAAACATAGGCATAAGTTTGCCTTCCGCCCTCCTAAGATGTTCTTGATATGTAGAAAGAGAAACACCCATCATTTTAGCAAGATCTTTCAAATCTCTTTTACGAGGATAATTATAATAACCATTAGCTAAAGCAAACTGAAAAGCTATTTTTTGTTGAGGAGCAATCTTTGGAAGAAGTTTTGGAAAATGAAGCTCATCCGACTTAAGCCTCCCTAATTTCTGCAAATTCAGATTATAAAATTTTAAAGGATGTTCTTCTAATGCCTTAAGTATGTCATTTAGAGAATCTCGATTCCAAGAACCAATAGTCCAAGTTTCTTCACCATTAGATATAATAACGGGAGAAGGATGAAAAAATTCAGAGCTATAAGTTTCCTTATAAAAAGTTTCTTCTTCTTTAATCAGAACAATAGCATTCTCTCCGTAATCTTCAAAATGAACAACTTTCTTATTTTTCTTTAACTCTTTGCAAAACTTTGCTTTTTCTTTAGAATCTCCTTCTAATAAATGAATCCCTGTTATGAAATAACTCTTCCCTTTTTTATAAACATCTAAAGGATATAGATAATCTACTACATTATATTTTTTAGTTAGCTTGGAATAGACGCTATCACGATTCTCAATTTGAAATTTTAAAACATACATAATAAATTTAAACAAATAAAGTTTTTAAACTATACTAACAACAAATAAACATGGAAGAAGAAGTAGTAAAAATTCTAAAGGATATTAGCGAAACACTAAAAGAAATGAAAAATGAGCTTTCGGAAATTTCTACAGCAATAAGAGAAGTAGATATTATTGAGGAAGAAGAATGAAAGAAAAAAATTTTGCAGGAAGATCATCCATGCACGTTTCATTTGCAACAAGACTCTTGGGCCTAACAATAACCCTCTTTATTTTGATATTGACTGTGAAAGCAGAACTTCTAGACTATACGCCTCTTGCATGGCAACTAATTCTTGCAATCCCTCTACTCTTTGCATCATTAATTGTAAATACTAAAATAATAAGTCAAGAAACATTTGAGAAGTATAGAATATTTAATTTATTAGTAACTTCAATTTCTACAGCATTTATAGCAAACGCCCTGGGCCTTTTGATATCTAAATATATTTCACACATAATAGGATTAGCATACTTTATTCTCTTTATAGGAATTTATGGTTATTTCTTTGTAAAAGATTTAAAACAAAGAAAAATTTATAACGAAACAATAATTATTCTAATTATAATACTATTAGGATTGTTGCCTGCATTAACTGTCTTTTAAGAAATAATTATTTTTCTCGTAGAAAAACCCATCGATAAAAACCCACCAAAAGATTTATAAACCCGTATCTATTCATGTGTATACACAAGATAGACACACAGAGAGTGTTTATCTATAAAACAACACATGACAGACATATTCGATAACAAAATACTATGTAATAAATGCGAGAAAGTAATGAAACCAGTACTTATTTCTAAAAACGGTTTCAACTTAC
>CAZCGJ010000004.1:0-32777 GCA_964498295.1 Candidatus Woesearchaeota archaeon
ATTATTGCTATCATAGCTACTAACATTGTTTTTTTCATTTTGTTTTTACCCCCTTACATCTTTTCATATATTTCTTAAGATGAAACGAGAGATATAATTTACTGAAACGTGTTTCCAAAAAGGTTGCATTTTTTGAAACAAGGACGGTTTTGTCCTCTAAGCGTATGAAACAAGAGAAGATTTATTCTTTCCAGCAAGTTTTTCTGTATAAACAATAATCACAGAGTTTACTAGGGTTTTTTGGAAAGTTACATTCTTTTTCAGCTTGTTCGATTGTTTTTATTTTTTCTATAATTTCTTGTTCTAACTTTTCTTCTTGTTTTGAATTTCTTTCAGAAATAACAGTTTCGTTAAATGCTAGCATGTGCCAGATTAGTTTCACGGCCTTTGCATCCGGGAAGTTCTTTTTTACCCAAATAGAATACATTGCTAACTGTCTATCTTCATCTGCATCTATCTGTTCTTTCATTCTTGAGTTTGTTTTATAGTCACAAACATAATAATTTCCTTCTTTGTCTTTTCCTGGTTTATCTATTCTTACGTGCCATTCGCTTCCGTCTGCGAGTTGCATTATTTCTTCTGTTTCAATTCCAATTATATCTAATTTGTCATGAAGAAAGATAGAGTCATAGTAATTTCTGAGGAAATTCCAGCCCATTTGCTTATAATCTTGTTCTTTCATTCCGTATTTTGCTATAAGAATATCAGATGTATAATTCTTTTCCCAGGTTTCTTTGAAGAATATTTTAATGTCGATAATCGTGTTGTGTTTTCCTTCTTGTCTATCTTTGTAAAGTTTTTCTAGAGCTTCGTGAATCATACTTCCCATAAATGCCTCGATTGTGTTTGGTGCATCTGGTTTTACTTTGTCAATATAATGTAATTTATACTGAAATGGGCAGTTTTCATAGGTTGAAATTTTAGAGTGAGAATATCTAGCCATGAAACTCGTTACCTCGTAACTTTTATAAATGTTCTTTTTGTGTCATATTCATGAAAAGAAGTGTTTTATTCTTAAGTATAATCTGTATGTTTATTATGCTTTATAGCGCATCTGCTCAAACAGATGTGTTGTATTTTCATCAAATAGGTTGTTCTCATTGCGCTGTAGTTCAGGATTCAGGTGTTTTAGAAAGAATAGATTTTCTAGAAAATGTTTCTCTGACTCAATATGAGATTCGTTTTGATGTTAAAGCACAGGAAGTTTTTCTATATTACAAAAATTATTTCGGAATAGACAATCTTGGGACTCCCTTTATGGTTATTAATTATTCGGGTAAGACTGCTTATTTAATTGGAGATAAAGATATTATTGCAAAAGCAGAAAAATATGCTAAAACCGGAGACTTTGGAGGCTCACAGCAGTCAAATTCTACTATTTCAGATGAAAAAATTACTCTTGGAAGTATTGTTATTGCAGCATTAATAGATTCAATTAACCCTTGTGCATTCGGTGTTTTGATTTTCTTATTAATTTCTTTACTTAAAGTTGGCTCTTCTAAAAGAGCTTTAAGATATGGTTTGGCTTATAGTTTCGTTGTTTTTATTGCTTATTTCTTGGCCGGATTCGGAATCTTTAAAGCAATACAGAGCCTTTCTGCATTAAATACTGTTGTTTATATCATAGCAGGATTGCTTGTTTTATTGTTCGGTATTATTGAATTTGTAGATTTTTTTAGAGCTAGCAAAGATAAAAAAGCAATTTTAAAAATACCTACAAGCGCAAAACCACTTTTAGAGAGAATGTCTAACAAGGGAACTTTGGCTGCCACTCTTGCACTGGGTGTTTTAGTTTCATTATTTGAATTACCTTGTACTGGTGGAATATATCTCGCTATTCTTTCTTTAATGGCTAAACATGGTACCTTTGCTTGGGGATATTTATTGCTTTATAATTTAATATTTGTTCTGCCATTAATAGTAATTACTTTGATAATTTACAAAGGAACTTCGCCTGAAATGTTACAAAGATGGACAAATAGCGAGAAGAAATGGATGAGATTTGCAGCAGGCGTTGTGCTTGTTCTTTTAGGATTATATTTACTTAAAGGTAAATTATTTTAAGAGTATTATTCTGCTTTGTTCCAAAGTATTTTGAAGAAACTAATATAGGATTTTGCTGCTATTTTATTTTTTATAAGAATCCCTACCGGACTTTCAGTCCAGACTATTATCGCTACCATGTCCTCCCGAATTATAGTCTCTGTTAGCGGTTCGAAACCCTCGTCTGTAAACTTATACTCTGTTTTTGCATATTTGTTATTTTTGCACCATTCCTTAAGAGATTTATTAAATAAAAATTTAGCTTGTATTAATTTTTCTATTCTTTTTTGATGATAGTTTATCCAAAAATCTTCACCCATCATCAAAGATTCATGGGGCGAACCAAATACATTGTATTCTTTACTGTTTCCATCCAATAACTCATAAAGTAATTCTTTTATTCCCTTAATACCTCTAAAAGTTATTGTTTCTGATTTTGCTTTTGCCATCTCCTGTTTTTTTAATAATTCAGGCAATATCTTTTCAAATTGTTTCTTTTTCTCTTCTATATATTCTATTAAATGCCTCGGATTTGCGGCTTGATAGTAATTTCTTTGCCCTTCTTTTACAAATGAAACAAATCCTTTAGAGATAAGATTATTCAGAGTCATATGAACTACGGAGCTTTGAAGATTTGATTTTTGAATAATTTCTCCTGCAGAAGTACTTCCTATTTCTAATAGAGCCAAGTATACTTTAATTTCTGCATTTGTGAACCCTAAATCTTCTAGTATTTTTGTATCCATTTTTATTTATATATTTCCTCGTTTATTTAGTTTTTGATTATTTTATTTTGAATATTTGTTTTGGTTCAGAAGTTATAAGGATTGAATCATAGAATCTTATAATATCTTTGAATTTTTCCTTTACATCTTCCATTATTCTGTAGTATTCTTCGTAACTTTGTGTTTCAAACATTATTTCTAGATCCCATGCGGCAAAGGTAGTGATTATATTTATTGTGTTATTTATTTTTTTTACATAGTCTATAAATTCTTTTTTCTTTTCTTCAGTTATATTTTTGAAAAAAACAAATGCTTTGCACGTTACAAATCCTACCTTGGAAGAATTTAATAAGCATTTATAGCCTTTTATTATCCCTTCCCTTTCCATTGCTTTAAGACGATATCTCACTATATCTATTGTAAGATGGGTTTCCTTTGCTATATCAATTATACTTTTTCTGGAATCTGGAATTATTGAATCAAGAATTTTTCTATCTTTTTCATCTATCTCTATTTTAGGTTCTTTTTCACCAAAATTAAATTCAATTATTCCTGAATTGTCATTATACATCCATCTTCTGTTATATTGAAGATTCTCACGGCTTATGGAAAGTTCTTTTTCTTGAATAAATTCTCCGAATCTATGCATTATTTTATCTTGAATAGCCATAAACTCTTCTAAATTTTTTGAAGTTGTACCAAAGATTAAATCCCACCTACCATTACACGTCCCAAACCAGAAAACATCTTTATTATTTTGAAGATAATCAATTAATTTTTCCAACTCGTTCTTAGAACAGTCACTTAGACGAAGATAAACTTTGTATGCTACTAATCCGAATCTATATAGAGGAGTTACAGTATGAAATCTTAAAATTACTTTTTCATCTATAAGTTTATTTAATCTATAATGAACTACTTCTTTGCTTGTTTTTAGTTTTTTTGCTAAATCTGTAAGGCTTATTCTGCTATTTTTGTCAAGCTCAAATAATATCTTCTTATCTCTTAAATCCAAATTAAGTTTATTATTATCTTCCATATTTTAACATAAATGTAAATAGTATATAAATATTACGTTTTAGTTAATATATTAAATAAAAAGATTTAACTACTACTTTTAGATAGATGTTATTATATGGTAGTAACAAAATACTAACAAGCAGAAATAAACCCTGCTAATCCTCCATTATTGGAGAGTTAATATTTATGTACGATTGTTTTTGTTACTATTATATAGAAATAACCTTTAAACAAAAATGTTGAAAGGAGGTAAAACAAAACATGGAAAACACACAAACAAACAAATATCATCAAACTGGCGAAAGATGGGGATTTTATTCCTTTATGGGAAAGAGCATAGGAATGACTCCGGAAGTTGCAAGTGATAAGAATGCAAGACGAGCCTATATCTTAGGTTACTTAGCTAGGCAAAAGCCTTCATTTTATAAACAAAAACAGGCTTTGAGTAGAGCTTTTGATATATCTAAGAAATATAAATTGCCTGGAAACAGAGTTTATCAGGGATTCGGCTCTGAAAAGTATGGCCAAACTCAAGTAAGAAAGGCTCTTGATGAAAGATTCTTTGGAGACCTTATAAAAGAAGACAAAGAAACTACTAAAGAGAAAGTCTTGGATACTTATGAATTGATGCAAGATTATATACCTGGCAGATGGAACGATCTCAGTCCACATGCTAATGCTATCGCATCAGACTAAACAAAAAATTTATTTTTATTTTTATTTTTTAAATTAAAACAAGAAGAAAAAACATGAAAGAATATATTATTAAATGCAAAAATCGTGTATGTTTTAGATACTTGGGGGTGAAAAGATGAAAACTGATGAAGATAAAGAAGTAAAAACTTGGTTTAATTTGAAAGTTTATTGGAGTTTCTTAAGAAAATATAAACTTATTTTTATACTTTTAACATTCGCTGTTTTGGCGCATGAAGCAAAACAGATTGCAGATAAATATATTGTTAAAATGGCATTTGATAAGTCTGCAGAGTATATTTCTGGAGCAATAGCAAAAGGAGTTCTTTTGGACTATCTTTTTGTGTTATTATTAGTTCTTTTAGGTCTAACTCTCGTTATCAGTGTTTTTGGCAATTGGTTAAGATTACATTTAGTTAACAAACTAGAAACTAATCTTATTTATGATTTGAAAAATAGATACTTTTCACATATTATTTCATTAGATCATAAATTTTATACAACCCATAAGACTGGTTCGCTTATTTCTAGAATTGGAAGAGGCGGTGGTGCAATGGAAAGAATAACAGATTCAATTTTCTTTGAGTTTGCTCCATTAATAATCCAATTTTCTATATTGACATTTTCTCTTATTTACTTAGATACGGTCTCAGCAATAATAGTTTCTATTATTGTAGTCGTGTTTATTATTTTTTCACTAATTATACAGAAGATTGCAAACAAGTATAATTTGGCGGCAAACAAGGCAGAAGATATTGAGAAAGGAAATATTGCAGATATTTTTACTAACGTTGATTCTATTAAATACTTTGGAAAAGAATTTTGGATTAGAAAGAGATATCTTAATCTTGCTGATGAGACAAGAAAGACTGCACTTAGAAGCTGGAATATGTGGAGAATTGTTAGTGCTGGCCAAAGCTTAATCTTAGGAGTAGGAACCGTTGCCTTGCTTTACTTCTCATTTAATTCTTTCTTAAAGGGAGAACTAAGTTTGGGTACTTTAACATTTATCTATACAACTTATTATTCATTAATGGGTCCGTTATTTGGATTTATCCACGGAGTTAGAGGATTTACAAGATCCTTGACCGATTTCCAAGATTTATTCCAGTATGGAACTATTGAGTCAGATATAAAAGATAAATCTGGAGCTCATGAAATAAAGATAAATAAGGGCGAAATAGAATTTGACAATATCAGTTTTGCATATGAAAAACGATCCGTTTTTAACAACTTTAGTTTGAATGTTCCAGCAAACAAGAAAATTGCTTTGGTGGGGCACTCTGGATGCGGTAAGAGTTCTTTGGTTAAACTTCTTTACAGATTGTATGATATTCAATCTGGAAGTATAAAGATTGACGGAAAAGACATTAGAGATGTTAAGCATGAATCGCTTAGAAGCGAAATGGCAATAGTTCCTCAAGAATGTATCTTATTTGATGATACCGTTTTTAACAATATCAAGTTTTCAAATCCTCACGCTACAAGAGAACAAGTAATGCAGGCAATTAAATTTGCACAACTTGACAAGATTGTTAACAGATTCCCTAAAAAAGAGAATACTATTGTAGGTGAAAGAGGGGTTAAGTTATCTGGTGGAGAGAAGCAAAGAGTTTCAATAGCTAGAGCAATATTGGCTGATAAAAAGATTTTAGTTTTGGATGAAGCTACTTCTGCTTTGGATTCTGAGACGGAACATGAAATACAGAGAGATTTGCAAAGATTGATGGAAGGAAGAACCTCTATTGTTATTGCACACAGACTTTCAACAATTATGAATGCAGATATTATCGTCGTTATGAAAGAAGGAGAAATTGTTCAAATGGGCAAGCATAACGAGTTGATAAGAAAATCTGGAGAATACAAGAAACTCTGGGAACTGCAGAAAGGCGGTTATTTGAAAGAGTAATGGGAGAAAAATATTTTTTTAAAAAGTGGAAAAATAAGAATGAAATTGAAGAGGGAGCAATTGCAGCTGTTTTGGATTCTGTAGAATTTTTGCAGAACAATCTAACTGAAAAGGAGCTGGTTTCTATTTATCTTAAGGGGAGTTTTATTACTCGTGAAATGAATGAAAAGAGTGATGTCGACATGATTGTAATTGTAGATAATAAAAGAACTGCTAGCAAACTTAAGGCTCTTAGAGATAAAAATAAAGAAAATTTTTGGCCAGTAGACATTCTTCCTTTGTCTTTGGATGAACTTGCGAATAAAGATGAGAGTAATAGTAGAAGAACTATGTTTTTAGCAGATTCAGATTTTTATGAGCTTATATTTGGCAAAAAAATTAGTTCAAGAGATTATCCACTCAAGCCATTTGAAAAGATTTTCAAGGGGCAAGTTAGTTTTGCCAGAAAGGCAATTAAGTTGCATAGAGAAGGAAATAAAGATGGCTGTTATGGATTTTCTATTCTTATAAAAAATTGTTTTTGGATTGTTTATTCCGAATTGAGACTTTTAGATGAAAGTCCACCTAGAACTTGGGAAAATCTGGATAAATTTATCAAAGATAAAAAGAACATTATTCATGATGCTTATTATTTTAGAATGAATCCAACAAAAGATAAAAAACTTAGGGAAGAATTTCTAAAGAAGTTTGAAGTCTATTTAGACTATTTAGATAAAAAATATTTTTCAGATAAGGAGTTGAAATGAAAGTCTTTAGACTAGGCGATAGAATGTCGATTGAGGAAGGAATAAAACATAGAAATAGCTTGTTGAAAGTCTTTACGAAAAAATATGGAAAACCAGTTCTTGTTCATTCTACTCACGACTTAAAAACTTTTAAGAAAATTATTTCCGAAGGTAAAATAAAAAGACCCTCCGATCATTCTTCTTCTAAGAAATGCCCTTATATGGAAAAAGTTTTAGGAATAGATAACTGTATTTACTTTAGTCTAGGGTTTGTTTATGCTAGCAGATATGGTTTTGAATATAGCTTTATTTTTGATTTAGATTATCTTAAGGAATTGGAATATCATACCTATTCACTGAGTTGGAAATGTTATAAAAAAATTGCAGACCATATATTTGAAACAAATCCTTCATATTTTGATAAACTTTCAGAAAAAAGCCCTATTTGTGCCCAAGTTGTGGACAAATACTTGAATAATGAATATAAAGGAGAGACTAGAAACTTTTTTGATTTTTGGAAAGCTGAAAAAGAAATTTTTGAATGGGTTAATAATTATTTAGGAGTAAAAGAGATGAAACGTATTGCTAGCAAAGTAAAACGACAGAAACTTATTGCATACCCTTATTCAGTTAGAAGTTCCAAGAAAATATGTTTTTCAGAAAAAATTCCAGAGATATTATCTAGGAACGTAGTTGACTTGTTAAAATCTCCTTATTTCCTAGGATTTTATATAAGTGGAAGAATACCCTCTGATGTTAAAAAGATTCTAGAAAATAAATATAAAGGAAAGATTCTATTTGATGGAAAGAAAATAGGGGTGATTGAATGAAAAAAGAAGAAAAAATAAAAATATTGCAAAAATGTTTGGTTTCTTATAAAAATAAAGTTTTAATTATTCAAAGAAGCGAGGGAGATTCTCTTCCTGGAAAATGGGACTTGCCGGGAGGCAATCTGGAGTTCTTAGAGAATATGGAAGAGGCCATTAAACGAGAGATCAGAGAGGAAACTGGATTAATAAGTAAGAAGGTAGAACGAATTGGAATTCAAGAAATTGTTGTTAGGGATAGAAGAAAGCATTTTTTGTTATTATTATATAAAACTAAGGTTGCTTCAGGTAAGGTAAAATTAAGTTCAGAACATCGGGATTTTAAGTGGATTAAGCTATCTGATTTGTTTACGTTTGATATGAGTCCTATTTACAATGGCTGTAAAAAGATTTTAAGATAGTCGCTACTTTATTTCCCAACCTTTTACTTTAGCTTTCATATATAATTCTCTAGGACACTTAGTACCGGATTTTGAATATGCACAAATTACGCAACAACTTGTTATAGGTGTTCTTACTTCCTGCTTACATTTTGGGCATTCATATTTTTGAGGAGAATATTCTACTGAAACTTTTGCTGTAGTCCCTTTTTTACAATGTGGACAAACTAGAATAACTGATTTAGGTATTCGCTGAATGCTCTTTTTTACCATAAAAATATGATGACCGTTAGTTTTAAATATCTAATTAAATTTATTTTTTTATGAATTTAGGACAAATATTAGGGGTGATATTAATTACTTCGGGAGTTCTTTTGACTGTTGCTTTAATTGTTAATGGAGATACTAGAAATTATGCCGAACTTTCAACTTTCTTTAGTGCTTATGCAGGGGTTTGTTTTTCAGCAGGTACGATTACTTTGCTAAAAACCCGTGAGAAACCTAGTTCTACAAGACCCGAGCTTGGAGAGATTAAAGTATTTAGTGAAAGAAACTAATTATTTTAGTTCGAACAATATAGGAGTATTTAAAAAACAAGTTATCTTTTCTTAATTATGGGGTTGATAGACATAGCTTTGATTGCACAGTTATTTGTTCTGATTAATCCTTTTTCTTCGTTCCCAGTTCTTTTCACAGCTTATCAAAATAGAATGAATGTCAAGAAAATTGCAGTTACTGCATCAATCCTTGCATTAGTTATTGCAATTATTATCTGTTTAATAGGTTCAAAACTTTTCGGGTTTTTCGGTATAACTATTGATTCTTTTAGAATTGCAGGAGGTATTTGTTTACTTTTATTAGGTTTAGATACAATTAGAGATAAAGAAGAAAAAACAAATGTTGGAAAAGTAGATAGTCTAATTTCAATATTGGCTACTCCTCTTTTGACAGGTCCAGCAACAATTTCTTTTATAATCATTAAGTCTATAGAAATTGGAAGAACAACATTACTTAGTAATATAGTAATTACTTTTATTTTAGTAGGGATTGTGTTTATCTTATTCTCCTATAGCGTTAAAAAGATAAATATTAGAGTTATACAGATAAGTGCTAAGATATTAGGCCTATTCTTGACCGCTATGGCTATAGAATTGATCTTTACAGGCGCTTACAACTTATTTACTTTGGCAGCTTAGTTTTGTTACCAAAAACGATTTAAACCTCCTAAATATACAATTTTATGGTGAAAATCTTAGATATTTTAAAGGGAATGAATGCACAGATGCTTTATTATCCAGGTTGTATGCTGAAGAACGTAATGACTACAGAGCAAGAAAATTACAAGAAGATATTCAATACATTAGGGATTGATTTTGTTATGCTTCCAAACAATGAAGTTTGCTGCGGAAGCCCAGTTATTAATGCAGGATATAGAAAAGACGCAAAGAATTTGGCTAAAAAGAATTATGATTTGTTTAAGAAACACAATATTATCAAGATAGTTACGCCTTGTGCAGGTTGCTATAATATGTTCAAGAACGAATATCCCAAACTTTTGAGAGAATGGGACATTGAAGTAGAACATGCAACTCAAACTGTTTTAAGAGAATTGAAATTTAGAAGATTAAAACAATATTCTGGAAAAGAGATAGTTTCTTATCATGACCCTTGTCATTTGGGAAGATATTGTGGAATTTATGATGAACCGAGAGAAATTATTAAACTGCTTGGCGGAGATTTAAGAGAAATGACACATAATAAAGAAAATTCTCTTTGTTGCGGAGCTGGCGGAGGGATGAGGGCTAATTATCCAGACACTGCCAAGAAGATTGCTAAGAAAAGAATGGCTGAGAAGCCTGCAAATGCTGAATTTACATTAACACCTTGTGGACTTTGCACTGCAAATCTAAAAACTGCTGATGAAAATGTTGTTGAATTCTCAACCTGGGTTTTAAGGAGACTAACATGAAGTATAAAGTAAATTATCACATGCATAGTACGGGAAGTGACGGAACGCTTAGTCCTGAAAAAGTCGTGGAAGAAGCGATAGCTTGTGGCATTACTCATATGTGTTTTACAGATCACTATAAAACTCCAAATAACTTTGATATTGAATCACAAGATGCTTATCAAGATTCAGATTATGAAGAAATTTTAAAAGTTCAGAAAAAATATGGTTCTAAACTAGATATATCTGTAGGCGTAGAATTTGATTGGGTTGAAGGCTATTCTTCTTGGTATGCTAATGAAATTTCCAAAAGAAAATATGATTATGTTATTGGTTCTGTCCATGGTTTGTTAGTAGAGAAAGATAAATTTCTTCACATTTGGAAGGAAGAAAAATTAAAAATATTAATTAACAAATTCGGTGGTGAAAAGAAATTTGTAAAAGAATTTTATGGGCAAGTAAGAGAATTAATTAAATCCGGCTTATTCGATGGAGTGGGTCATTTTGATTTGATTAAAATTAAAAATAATGATAATCGTTTATTTTCTGAAGAGGATAAATGGTATAGGGAAGAGATACTTAAAACTCTTGATCTTTTGAAAAAAACAAAGATGTGTTTAGAGATTAATACTAAGGGACTTTTGTTAATGGGAGAGGGTAAACAGTATCCTAGCGAGTGGATTCTTGTAGAAGCAAATAAAAGAGGCATTCCTCTTACAGTAGGTACCGACTTTCATCGTCCAGGAGATAATCTCCATATAGATAAAGCACATGAGCTTGCAATGAGAGTAGGATATAAAACTCTTTTAATTTTTAAAGATAGAAAACCAATGGAGGTAAAAATATGACTGACATGTTACTCACTTCATTCGTAGTAGTCAATTTATTTAGCGGCAAATCTCATAGTTCTTTGCCTTGCGAACTTCAAATTAAAAATGGGAGAAGTTTCGTAAAATGAACTTAAAAGTTGGTTGGTATAATGTTTTGAGAGGATTTCACTATAAAAAGCCAGATGGCTCGTTTGTTTTTGAACCTAGAAGACTTGAAGCAGCAAGAAATGTGATTTCTGCTATGCATCCAGATATACTTTTTATTGGGGAAGGAGATTTTAATCCACTTTGTAAAATTAAAGGCCCTAAAATAAAAATAGTAGATTACCAAAAAGAGTTTAACTTCCCATATGTTTACTATTCAAAACCTGATGAAACTTCTAGAAAGGGAGAGGTCGTTCTTTCTCGTTTTCCAATTGGAATAAATAATTTTTCTGAAAAAGATATGACTCATTTGAAAACATGGTTTCTGATTGAAGGTAAAAAAGTAAACATTGATGCAATTCATCCGCGTAAAATAATTAGCGAACAAGAAAAGGCTGAATGGGTTGGAAAGATTATAGACAAAAAAGAAGAACCCTACATCTTACTAGGAGATTTTAATGCTTTGTCTCCGAAAGATAGATATAAACTCGAAGCTTTAACCAAAGAATTTACTATCTTCTATAAGGGTAAAGAAATGGCTGCAGCCAAAGCTAAAGAAGTTCTTAGTTGTGCTATGCTTAAAAAAATTATTTCCAACGGATTAGTAGACACTTATTATTCTTGTAATAATGTTTATTCAAGTACTACTCCTACAAAAAGATACAATACTTTAGATAGTAAATCTGGAATGAGAATTGATTATATCTTCTGTTCAAAAACTATTAGAGTTTTAAAATCAGGAATAGTAAAAAATAAATTAGCAGATATGGCATCAGATCATTATCCGATTTATGCATATGTGGAGATAAGATGAAACTGCTTTCTCTAGAAGGATCTAATTTTGAAACAGAAATTGCTAACTCTCAAATTGTTAAGGTTATTTTAAATGGAAAAGATATAAAAGCAAAGGTATCTGCTATGGCCAATGTTTTTGGTGTAAATAAAGAAGATAGATTTAAGGAAAAAGTTTTGTGTTGTGTTAAAGAAACAAAAAATTCTTTGAATATTTATTCCAAATCTACTGATTTAAATTTTCCAAGATGGATTGGAGGAGCGTCAACATTAAGAATTGGCGAAGGAATTTGGGGGCCAAAATCTGGATTGGCTTTCAAGCAAGTTAAAAATTATAAAAAAATAGAAACATTAATAGATTTTAAACAGTTAATAAGTCAAGGTAACTCTAATTTATCTTATGATATTTGGCTGACTAAAGAAGATAGTTTGCCAGACAGAATGGAAACAACAAAACAAGAGGATTTAGAAATAATGATTATCTTAAACTCAAATTTTAAATTTCCATGGGAAAAAATTATGGAAACTGAATATTTTGATATTTTGTATGAAAATAAAAATAAGAATAAATTAGCAAGAGACAAAGGTCATTGTGTGGCATTTGTAACTAAAAATAAAATGAACTTCGATATATTAGATATGATCTCTATTTGCTCTGATAAATTAAAGATTGATTTTTCTAAACATTATATACGATCATTTGACATAATCAAGGAATTTGCTAAAAATACAGAATCTGAAGCAAAAATAACAAAGCTGGAAATTGATTTGACAGAGGAGATAAAATGAAAGAAGAAAAAATAGTTTATGAAACAGATGCGTCGCAGGTTCCTGGAAAGGTAAAAGATGTTTTACAACCTACAAATATGCAAGAATTGAAAACGTATGTGAGAAGCAATCATAAAATTTGTATTAGGGGCGGAGGAACGGGGCTTGCTGGCGGAGCAGTTCCACAAGATGAAGTTGTGCTGGATTTATCCTTACTTGATAAAATGGATAATTTAGATACTAATAGAAGAACTATAGAAGTAGAACCGGGAGTTATTTTGGATGATTTGAATGAATATTTATCTCAATTTGGATTAGAATTCCCCATAAACCCATCTTCACACGGAGTTTGTACTATTGGTGGAATGATTGCTACAAATGCAGTAGGATCTAGGGCGATGAAATACGGAAGAACATCCGAATGGATTAATTGGTTGGAAATAGTTAACCCCTATGGAGAAATTGAAAGAAAGGCCAAAACAGAGCTAAGTGATTTTGCAGGAATGGAGGGAATTACAGGAGTTATTGCTAAAGCAAGTTTAAGATTAGCGGATAAACCTACGGTTTTTAGCGGAGATATTTTTGTAAGAGATTATATTGATGATATTGTAAATGCTGTCAGAGATTTAAAAAGAAATCCAAATGTTTCTTTAGTAGAATTCATGGATAAAAGAGTCTCCGAGATGGTTGGTTTACCATTCAAATATCATTTAATAGTTGAGTATGAATCTGATGAAGGTAGAATTAAAGGAGATGAATTCAAAAAATTGCTTACTGTTAGAGATAAAGCCTACCCTATGCTTGCAGAAAAAGGATACACTAGAATTGAAGATCCAAAAATACTTTTAGATAGATTTACAAAATTATTTAATTATTTAGAATCATATAGTGTGCCTGTTTTTGGACATTTATCCGTCGGTATTCTACATCCTTGCTTTTCTAAAGAACAAGTTAAACTAATACCTGAAATTATGCAAATCGCTAAAAGATTATCTGGACAAATTTCTGGCGAGCACGGAATTGGTTTATTGAAAAAAGAATTTGTGGATATTAATGATAAAAAGCTTCTTGTTGTAATCAAAAATAGATTAGATCCTACAAATAAATTTAACTCAGGAAAAATATTGTAAAATGAACGATAAACAAATAAGTGAACTATTAGAAAAGGTAAAGCCTTATTTTGGAGATAGTGTTGCTCATGGATTAGATCATACGAAAAAAGTATTAAGAAATGCAATGGAAATTTTTGAGCAAGAAGGAGGCGATGCAGATATAATATTCGCTGCAGCAATATTACATGACATTGCAAAAAATAAACAAACGAAAGACGAAGTAGGTTGTCATGCAATCGAAGGAGCTAAGATGGCTAAAGAGATTTTGGAAAATTATGATTTTCCAAAAGATAAGATTGATGCGGTTTGTTATGTAATAAAAGTCCATAGAAAAAGTACAAATCTTAAACCGGAAACAATAGAGGCAGCTATAATACAAGACGCAGATAGGTTGGATTGCCTAGGAATACCTCTAATTATAAGGTTTTTACTTTCTGCAGGTAAATATGGCACTCCTCTTTATGATTCTGAAAACAAAAATAAAGAAGAACACTGGTCAAAAAAACCTATAATAAACCATATTAGAGAAAAAATGGAAAAAAATAAGCCCGAAAACTTCAATACTGAGCATGCAAGACATATGGCAAGAGAGAAATATGATTATACTGCAGATTTTTTAAATAAATTTGTTAAAGAATGGAGCGTAATATGAAAATAGATTTTAAGCAAGCTAGAGAATTTTTAGAAAGAGTAAATGATAAAGATAATGCAATGATTTTCACGCATACAGATATGGATGGATTTGCAGCTGGAATTTTGCTACAAGATTATTTAATTAGCAAGGGCGCAAAAACAGATGTGAGAATTATTAATTATGGAGTTACAAGAATTTCAGATACTCCTCTTGGAGGATTTAATAAAATATTTATAACGGATTTGGCCCCAGATATGATATGGGAAGATTTGAATGGATTAAAAGATAAAGAAATTTTCTATACAGACCATCATAAAGAAGATAAAGATAAACCCATACCAGATTTTGTATTTGAGTTTAGAACACTTTCTCAAGGGTATATTCCATCAACCAGAACAGTTTATGAATTAACTGAAAAAGAAAATAAAGATAAACTGTGGCTTGCTATTGCAGGAACTGTATCTGATTTTGCTGAAAAATATCCAGAAAATAATGAATTTTTGCAAAATGCTTATAAAAGATTAGGAATAACACATGAAGAATTATTGAAATACTTATTTAAATTTAATTTTGCATTAATTGGATCTCCTTACCTGGAACAAACCTTTGCAGAAATTTCAAAAATGAAAAGTTTAGATGAAGTTGCCAAACTTGCTAAGTATTATGAACCATTAGAAAAAGATATTGAAAGACTGAGGAAAGACTATATTAAAAATAGAGAACTATTTGGAAAAGTTATATATTATAATTTAGAAACTGATTATCCTGGTGTAAAATCTGCACTTATCAACGAAGTTTCTGGAAAAGAAAAAGAAAGTGTTTTAGTTTTTGCAACAAAAAAAGGCAGCGATTTAGTTAGTCTTTCTGCAAGAAACCAGTCCAGGAAATATAATTGCATAACTGTTTTAAAAGAAGGTATTCGTGGACTTGAAGATTCAAAGGCCGGAGGACATGAAGCAGCAGCAGGAGCTCAAATACGGGCTGAAGATTTAGATAAGTTTAAAGAAAGATTAAAGCAAATTAAATTAGAAGATTGTTTAGTATAAATATGAAAAAAACATCTAAGAAAAAAGTCGAGAAGAAAAAACCTGTTATGAAAATAGAGAAATCTCAACAGAGATTAACAGATCTTCCGGATGGAGAGGATAAACCTGTTATTAAAACAAAAATTAATGTAGAGGCTAGAAATGCGATGGAAGAAGTCCAAGAGATTCTTTCACCCTGTATTAAATGCGGAATGTGTAAGTCTCTTTGTCCAGTTTTCAAGACTTTGAAGAAAGAAGAGATTTCTCCACGAGGCCATTCAATCATGCTCAATGAGAATATTTTGAATGAATTAGTTTTCCAATGTAACTTATGTAAGGCTTGCGAAAATAAATGTCCTTTAAATTTGAAAATCTGTGATGCTATGAAAAAAGCAAGAGAAGCTATGGTTTTGGATAATCGAGGACTAAAGACAAACGAGGAGATGATTGAAGCTATTAGAAAGACTGGAAGTCCATTCGAAAGCGGAAAATCTGACCCGGATAAGCTATATTGCTGCTAGAAACTACTCTTTTAACCAAAAGGCGAACAATTAAAAGGCTACTTTGGCTTGGGCGAAAATGAAATCTAACAAAATCAACAATTTTAATGAAAGAGCGAAGTCTGTAAATAGCCTGAAAGTCGTTGAAAGCTTTTCAGACGAGGATTTAAAAGTTGTTGAAAAAATTAAAAATAAAGAATTTGAACCTAGAGATATTTTTGAATTAAAACTTAAATCTGAAGAAGCAGCTAAACAATCAGAGATTAGAGAGCTTATTTCTTATCCATTAATTAAAAAAAATTTAACCTATAACTTGCCCCATCAGCAAGAGGGTGCTTTGAAGATCTTAAGAGATTTAGATGGCAGAGCTCTTTTGGCAGATGAAGTAGGTCTTGGTAAGACTATTACTGCTGGAATGGTTCTAAAAGAATGCATTGTTAGAGGTTTTGTCAGAAGAGCATTAATTCTAACACCTCCTTCTTTAGTAAATCAGTGGAAAGAAGAACTGAAAACAAAATTTGAATTAGATTTTACTGAAATTAATAAAGAAAGCGAATGGGAGAAGGCAGAATTTGCAATCGCCTCTATTGACAAGGTAAAGAATTTTAATCCGCAAACAAATGAGTTTAAACACGGACATGCACATCAAATTTATTGGGATATCATTATAATTGATGAAGCACACAAACTAAAAGATAAAAATACTTACAGATGGAAATTTGTAGATAAGCTTCAAAAAAAGAGGTTGCTTCTATTAACTGCTACTCCTTTCCAGAATGATTTAATTGAATTGTATAATCTTCTTTCACTTTTAAGAAGAGGTCATTTGGGAACAATTAGTGAGTTTAGATCTAATTTTTTGGTAGACGGTAATGAGAGACAACCGCTAAATCCTAGAGAATTGAAAAGAAAGCTGTCTGAGGTAATGATTAGACGAAGAAGAGACGAAGCTAAAGGAGTAAAATATATGAAAAGAATCCCTAGGATTCAATCTGTAGAGATGACTCTTCAGGAAAAAAGAGCCTATGAACAAGTCGTAGATTTATTACTTGTACATTATTTAGATTTTAATGGAGTGCCAATAAATACTGTTCTTGCAGCACATTCAATTCTTCCAAAGATAACTAGTTCTTCTAAGTCTTCAATAGAATTTTTGGAGAATCTTATTGACAATCCGAAATATCATACTAGTACGATAGAAATTGCACAAGAAATTTTACAGGATTTTAAAGAGTTGACAATTGATAGTAAATTAAGCAAATTAATAGATATAATCAGCGAGATAATGTCCAAAGATAAAAATAGAAAAGTATTAATTTATACAAAACATCCTGCAACTTTAGAATATATCTACACTACTTTAAAGAAGAAAAATTTTAGTATTACCGAATTCAAAGGAGGACTTACTCCAGCTGAAAAAACAAAAAGAATACAAGATTTTAAAGATAAAACCCAAATTATGATAAGTACTGAGACTGGTTCTGAAGGTCTCAATCTCCAGTTTTGTTCTACAATAATTAATTATGATTTGCCATGGAATCCGATGTCTGTTGAGCAGAGAATTGGACGTTTAGATAGAATTGGACAGAAAAAAGACATTTATGTTTACAATCTTGCGACTAAGGGAACTATGGAAGAGCACGTAGTTGATTTAATTATTAATAAAATGTGCTGTATTGGTTTAATTATGGGCGAATTGCCAATTATTTTATTTAATATGGGCTTAGACTCTACTGGAACTACTGGTACGAATAAATTCGAAGAAAAGCTTATGCATGCTTTTATAGATTCTAAAAATAATTTAAGTAGATTTGCTATTGAAGTAGATAAAGTAGAGAGTGAAATAAATAGAGGAATAAAAGATTATGAAAAAACTAAAAAATACACTTCGGAGTTGTTAGACAAATAAAAATTAAAATGGTAAATACAAAAGTCAATCCAAAAATCCAAGATATTTCTAAGAAATTTCTTCTTGAATTTTTTAAAGATTCAATTATTGAAGAAAAAGAAGGAGTTTTTACTGTAAATAATGTTTCAGAAGATTTTGAAAACTTTATTGGTAAAAAAGCACCATATAAATTTGTTTTTGATATCGGTACGCATAATAAAGTAGATAACTCTGAATTAATAATGCAAGGGAGTTATTTTCTATTGGCAATAAGAGATTATTTGGAAAATAAAGGTCAAACTAGTTTGGTTAAACTTCAATTAAATCCTAAAGATAAAACTAAGATGAAAGGAGAAAAATGTTTCTATGAATTTTCTTTTATGTCCACTTATCAATATCTCAATGATAAAAAACAGTCTTTACATAGATTCTTTGTTAAGGACGGTAAAATTTTAGATATTGATATTTCTAAATTTAAAACACAGAAAGGAAATAAAGAAGAAATCCAAACATTGAATTCTGAAGAATACTATAACTTTGCAAAGAAAAAATTAGGAGAACAAGTCTCCCAGGATGTTAAACCAATTAAGAATCTTTTAAAACAGAAACTAGAGAAAGAATTGACTAGAATCAAAGACCATTATTCTAAGCAAATTAAAGAAAAAGATGAAGAAGTTGAGAGCTGTGCTAATAAAACTAAACTATTACAGAGCAAACTTAGACATACTTCATACGAAAGAGATAGAAATATCATTATAAGACTGATTAAAGAGTCTACTGAAAGACTAGACATGCTTAAGAAAAGGAGTTATAAGGAGCGTCTTAAGGCAGAAGAGGAATTCCATATTAAAGATGAAGTTGAAAAACATGCCCTAACTATTAAAAATACTCTAATTAATATTACAGTCTATTATTTTTCAGATAAATAATGCTTTTATAGACAATAATAATCTTTAAATAAGGGTTTTCTCTAATATTGGCATGGTAAAAAGAGGAAATGTATTAATTTTATTGGCGCTAGTTTTTTTAGCAGGCTTTGTTTCGGCGAATATTGAAATAACACAACAACCCTTTGAAGTTTATAATTTCGGAGATACAGTATTTACTGCTGTAAGTGTTAATCCTGCTAATGTAAATGGAAGTTTTGAAATAAATTTAGTTTGTGGTTCTACAAAAGCTAATTTTTACAAGATTGCACCTGCTGAAAGTGCATTTTCACCTAATGTTTTACAAAAAATAAATCACAAATTGTTTTTAACTAAAGAATATATAAGTTCTATGTCTGGAGATTGTTTTATTGAAACTTTCTTGGGAAGTGAAATAGCTAATTCGAATCATTTCTTACTTACAGGAGATATTACCTTAAATGCAAAAACAGACAAAACAGCATATAATCCTGGAGAAGCAGTTTTAATTTCTATCGACGCTAAAAAGGCAAATGGAGTTTTATTAAATGGAAACTATGAAGTTTCTGGTTCTGCAATACTTAGCGGAGTAGTAGAAAAAGGAATTGCAACTACAACTTATAATCTTGCAAATAATGTTGCTGCTGGAAAATATGAGTTAATTATTAATGCTTACGATAGCGATTCAAGTGGAATTTTAAATCAGAAAAGTATCTCTATATATTATGAAGTAAAACAAGTCCCTACAAAATTAGATATTGGTTTAAGTGAATTTGAAGCTGAACCAAACCAGAATTACACATTCTCGGTAGATTTAACAGACCAATCTGGCCTAAAAATGCCAGGAAATGTAGTAGTAAATTATATTTCTCCAATAAACGAACAAAATAGTTTCACAGTTGAATCTGGAGCTATAGGTAGTTTGTTATTTAATAGCGATTCTACACCTGGACAGTATATCTTAACTGCAAAAATAGGAAATCTTTCTGTTGAAAAGAAGTTCAGTGTAAAAGAAGTAGCAAATATTTCCGTAGTTTTACTTGGGGAATTAAATATGGTTTCTGTTACAAATATAGGTAATGTTCCTTACAAAGATAGTCTAAACGTCACGATAGGTAATGAAACTGAGACTATTTTAGTTAATTTAAAGCTTGGCGAGGAAAAAAGATATACAATAAGAGCACCGAACGGAATTTATGATGTAATTGCACAGACAGGAATTTTCTCTGCAGCTAGCCAATTGAGCCTAACAGGAAGAGCAGTTTCAGTTGGAAAATGGGATGGTTTAAGTTTACTGGAAGAATATTCTTTCATATGGTTCTTTGTTGCAGCTATTTTAGTTATTGCAGGAATTATTGTTTTTTTAAAGTTTAGACAGAAAAGAGAGTATACTCCTTATGTAAGAGCTAAAGAAAAAACAGAAAAGAAGATGAAAGAGGAAGAATTAAATGAAGTGAGTAAGAGAGCATTCCAAAAGAAACAATTTGTAAATGCAGCTACTCCAATAATAAATGAAGCTCAATCAGTTCCAACTGTAAAAGGAAATAAAGATTATTGTTCTGTTTTAGCACTTAATGTAAAGAATTATGCTACATTAGGAACAGATGCAAGAGCTAAATTGAATGAAATAATAACAAACGTTAAAGATAGATATGGCGTATTGGACTTTAGAGGACAACATATACTGATTATTTATTCACCATTAATAACAAAGACCGCTAAGAACGAAATAACTGCTTCTAAGGCTGCATGGAAGTTAAGAAACGATATTGATTCTTATAATAGTAAGTTCAGAGATAAGATAAAGTATAATCTTGGATTGAGTTCTGGAGAGATAGTTTCTTCTTTAGCTGGCGGAAAATTCACTTATACAACAATAGGAAATGGAGCTATGCTTGCAAAGAGAATTTCTGATTTAGCAGATGGAAAGATATTAGCTTCACAGCAGTTCAGACAAAAATTAATGAGGGAATTAAAAGTTAACAAGATACCTATGATGGCTGGCGGAGCAGAAGTTTTTGAAATTATATCTATGGCAGATGTTGATAAAAACCAAGAAAAATTGAACGATATAGTAAAGAGATCTAATTTTATGCGAACTGAGTAAAGTGCATTATCTAAATCCTTAAAAATAATATTAATTAATTCTTGTTATGATACTAGGGAATGATGCTTTTTTTGGAGGCCTTGTCAGGAGGATGGCAGAGACTGCAGATACAAATACCCTAAAATTTGCTAATATTGAAAGAGTAAAAGTGGCGGTTAGAGAGCTTTTAGATTCTGCTAAATACAGTGTAAATATTTTCTGGAAAAATATGGCCGATCCTATCCTAGATAATGAACCTTTTGCTGAGTGCATAAAGGAAGCATTAAGGAGAGATGTGGATTTTAGAGCAATATCGCAGGAAAGTAATGATGAAGCTACTGAAGCTCAGGCATATTTATATTCATGTGAAATGCCTATGTATATAATTAGAAGAATGAAGCCAATAGATTACAATTTTATAACTTGTGATAAAACTGCTTATGTTTTTTGGAGTAAATTAGACAGAGAAGGACAGGTTTGCTTTAACAACCCTCAAATGGCGATTAAAATGCAAAAAACGATGGATGAAGTATTAAATAAATATTTAGCTCAGCACCCTTCTTTCTAATGGCTATAGTTCTTATTGCGGATGATAGAAAAGAAGATGTTAAAAATCTTATAGATGCAATAGAAAATAAAGGACACGGAGTTGTTTATTGTTCTTATAGTTTAGATGCACAACGAAAAATAAATACAGTTCATTTTGATTGTGCGATTTATGATGTTATGATGCCTAGATATGAGGAAGATTCTGATTTATCTGCTGAACTCGGAGGACTTTTATTGGTTCATGAAACACGAAGAAAGTCACCAGATACAAGAATGGTTATGCATACAAGTGGGCTTGAAGGAGCCTTAAAAGATAAAGTATACGGTTTAGGAGTTCCCGTTTTTATAAAAAGCGATAATAGAGTTGACGAGATAATTAGAACGCTTGGATTGTAGTAATTAAGATTTGTATGCGTCTTCGTGTAATTTGTGAATTTGTTTGTCTTCTCTTATTGTTTTTAATAAATTATTAATCTCTCTTGCAACCGAGTTCTTTAAATCCATAGGATGAAGTTTTTTTTCAACAAAATCTTTTTCAACTTCTTCGTATGAAGAATACTCTTTATTTCCGCCAAATTTCTCAGGTCTATTGATAATAAATTTCTCATTTCTATCTAATTTCAAAACAAAAATTAGATATTTTAGTAAGGCCATTATACCATTTTCAGGATCTCCTTCAACACATTCTGCCTTATTTATTTTTTTGACTACTTCTGCTTCTTCTTCCAATGTGTCAATCTTTGTGTTTGGCATGCTAGAACTCATTTTTACCCCTACAAGACCTCTAATCATAGGATTCATTAGCTCTATTCGCGCTTTATAGCCTATTTTAGGAAGGTATTCTCTCGCATAAACCATAATCTTTCTTTGATCAACTCCGCCAAACTGAGCGTCTACTTTTAGATATTCTTCATCTAAGGCTTGCATTAAAGGATAGATAATGCCTGATAATTTAGGATTATCTCCTAACTTGACAACTTCTGCTGCTGCATGCTTTGCATCGTTTATAGTAGTCATTGTACTTAACTTTAACAAATCGTGAAAGTATTCTTTTTTCAATTGTAAATCACTACCCTTTACAAATTCAAGTTTAGAAGTATCTACTCCAATTGTTTTTAATAATAAAGTAATCATTCTTTCATAATACTTGTATCTTTTTTCTAAAATTTCCCAAGGAACACTGTCCAATGCTGCATGTAAATCTGCTAATAAAATCTTTACTCTGATTCCTGCCTTTAGAAAATCAGCAACTTTCATCATAGGAAAAAAGTATGCGATAGAAATACTACCTGTGGGCATTGTTCCCCAATAAACGGAAATTTCTTTCTTAGATTTTAATATCTCTAATAATTGTTCTTCACCAATAACTTCTTGGAGATTTCTTTTAATAAGGTTTAATCTTTGCTCAACACTCAGTTCTTTTGCCATAGTTATCTCTTGTTTTTTAGTTATTTAAACTTTTAGTTACGTCTAAGATGATTTTAGCGACATCTCTTACCGCTTCAGGCAATTTATTTGTGTAGTTTATAACTGTAAAGTCGAATTGTGTGGAGTTGTCTATTTCTTCCTGTGCAGCTGCAATTCTTTTTGCTAGAGCCTCATCCGAATCTGCGTTTCTTCTTAATAACCTATCTTTCATGGCATCTAAACTTTCGGCTTCTATAAAAATAACTTTGCAATGAGAGTTCATTTTTTTAAGGTTTTCAGCTCCTTGCGGATCTAATTGAAAAAGAACATTTTTACCAGAATGCAACAAGGCTTCAACATCTCTTTTTCTACTCCCATAATAATTACCATAAACTTCTGCATTTTCAAAAAATTCATTGTTTTTTAAACCGTTCAGAAACTCATCTTTGGAAAGAAAAAAATAGTCTTTTCCGTCGATTTCACCTTCTCTTTTTGGACGAGTTGTACAAGTGATCACTTTTTGAAGATTTAATTCTGGATTTGCTAGTAATCTTTTAAGAATTTCTGTTTTACCCACACCAGAAGGACCTGTTATAATAAAGATTTCTCCTTTTTTACCCATAGTTATTGTTTGTAAATGCTCTTTAAAAATATTTATAAACTGGAGAAGAATGTATTTATTATGAAAAAGAGTGTCAAGTTTGATTTGAGTTGGAGAGCTTGGTCTTTAATCCTCGGATTTTTTATTTTAATTGGATTTGTTGGTTTGAGTTTTGCATATAATTCTGGTGCTTCTCCGAGTGTTATGGGACATAGTGCTAGTGAGATTGAAGGTGGTGCAGGTGGCACAACCATTGTTTCTTCTTGTATGCCTAATTATTCTGCGGGTGTCCCTAAGCCGTTATCTGGTTTTACTGCAGATAAAGATGGTTTTGTTATAATAAATTCTGGAGAAACTTGGAGGAATAGTGTTACTGTTTTTATGAATGGTAAAAAGATTGCAAATTCTTCAGGTAGTTATACTGAAGATTCGAATATCATAACTCTTCCAATGAGCTCTGGAGATAACGTATCTTTTTCATATAATAGCGGTTCTTCTTTAAGAAATACTGATGGTCTTTATAGTGGTGCTGCAACCGTTAATTTTTATCCTTGCAAATCTTCTAGCAGCGGTTCTGCAGGCAATGCTGATTATGTTATTGAATCTTGGAGAGCAACAGATGGTAGTTCTTATTATAGAAAATATAAGAGCGGATGGATTGAACAGGGTGGGTGGATAAGTAGTTCTTCTAGTTCGGTTATTTTTCCAACTCCCTTTGTGGATTCTTGTTTATCTTTTATTGCTTCCAAATATGGAGCTATGGATCCATGCAGTTACTATTTTGGAACTAATCAGTTGACAAATACAGGTGCTGTAATTATTTGGGGCGGTAATGGGTGGGGTTGTGGCGGTACTGTTATTACTAAGTTTTATTGGGAAGCAAAAGGATACTAATAAAACATTTATAAACATCTAAATAATAAAATCTATATGGTGAAAAATAAAAAAAGAGTTGTTGCTCATCCTCATTCTAAGAAAGTTTGGAGTATATTTTGGTTGGCTCTGGCTGGCGTTTTATTTGCAGGTTATTTAACTTATGAGAAAATGTTTTCAGGCACGTGTGCTTTAAGCGAAGGTTGTTCTTATTTTATGGGATTGCCAACTTGTATGTTTGGTTTTGGACTTTTTTCTGCAATATTTATTATATCAATAATTGCATTATATAGCAAAAAACATTTTAGAAGAACAATAGGAATTGTTTCTTTCTGCGGAATTTTATTTTCTGGATATTTTTCAATGTATGAAATATTCTTTGCTCCATTGAATATGTTTAATGGTGCGGCTTACACATTAGGATTGCCTAGTTGTTTCTATGGGTTCTTGATGTTTATCGTGGTGTTTGCAGTTGCAATGAAAAGACCTAAAGATTAAGGGTTAACAGCTTTAACAAAGTTTTAAAAGACAGAAATCTTGAATATATTTATGGGTGTTAAAGAATTTTTGTTAAGAATACCAATGTGGATTCGAGAAGGTTTGCTTGGATGTGTTTTGGGGTTTTTCCTTAATTTATTAAGCATACTAGCTAATGGGATAGAGGGCCTATATTGGATGGCTTTCCTTTCTGAATTTCAAAGATTTTTGCCTTTCTATTATTACGTAAATCACACAGGTGTTTCGATTAGAGATTTGACATTTTTAGGTTTTAATTTTTATGATCTGTTTCAGTTAGTAGAATTATTTATTTTTTGGTTTTTAATGGGGATGTTAATTGGTTTTATAATCAGAAAGATTAAATCTAAAAAGCAAGAAGAGGTTGTAAATCAATATGGTGAAAACAGAGGAATATGATGTGATGATTCTTGGAGGAGGAATTGCAGGCATGACTGCTGCGATTTATGCTGTTAGATATAATCTCAAGACTATTGTAATTGGGCAATCTTTTGGCGGAGCTGGAAATCTTGCAGGGCATATTGAGAATTGGCCAGGATTCATTGGTTCTGGAGCAGATTTAATGACTAAAGTTCTTGAACAAGCAAAAGAAGCAGGTGCTAAATTTATCGAGGGAGAAATTAGTTTTATTGAAAAGAAGGGAAAAGAATTCTTTGTTGAAGTTGGAGAAAAAAAGATACAGGCTAAGACAGCCATATTGGCGCTTGGAATGCAGCATAGAAAATTAGGAGTTAAAGGAGAGAAGGAATTAACTGGCAGAGGAGTTAGCTATTGCGCAACTTGTGACGGGATGTTTTTCAAAAATAAAACAGTCATGGTTATCGGAGGTTCTGATTCTGCTGCTAAGGCTGCGCTATATTTATCTGAAATTGCAAAGAAAGTTTATGTTTCATATAGAAAATCTGAAATGAGATGTGAACCTATTTCCTTAAAGAAAATACATGGTAAAGAGAATATTGAAATTAATTATTTTACAAATCCTGTTGAGATCTTAGGAGATAAGAAAGTTACGGGAATTGTTTTAAAACAGGAAGAATCAGTCGGCTGTCCAGATCCTGGAAAATGCAAGAATTTAAAGATTGATGTCGACGGTATTTTTATTGAAATTGGAGCTGCACCAGTTATTGAAATTGTAAGTTCTTTAGGCGTTAAGTTAAACGAAGGCGGATTTATTATGATTGACAGAAATTGCAAGACTAATGTTGAAGGAATTTATGCTGCTGGAGATAATACGGATACTTCTTTTAAACAATTAGTTGTTGCTTCTGCAGAAGGCGCCATTGCTGCAAAGTCTGCACATGATTTATTGAAATTTGGAAATAAGTAATATTAATAGAAGTTGTTCCTTGGAATTTTTAATTTGAAACCAGGAAAGTAAGTATTTTTAACAAATTTTGCACGTGAAATAATATCGTCTATACTATTAAATGCTTTTACCGCTTCTCCAGTACCATAACCGAGATACCTATCAGGGTTATTAGAGATCTCTTCTTCTGTTAGTATTCTTTGTAACTCTATTTCACGAGGCAAATTTGGAACTCCAGCCCCCATTATACTTCTATTTGTTCCGGTTATGAAAATAGAGATAAATGGAAGAGCTAGGTCTCCGTAATAATGTGTAGCGCCGATAGATATCCCTCTAAAACTTGTTATTTTTAATTTTAATGTATCTCTAGGATTCTCTTTAGTATTCCTAATTTGTAAAGTGTACTTTCTATCTTTAAAGTCGAATTCATAACCATCATGTTTCAAAAAAAGATCTAGTGGCAGTTTTCTTAGATTCTGATCATCTAGCGTAGAATAATCTAAAAAAGTCGGAAAAGAATATAGAGGTATTTCTGGTTGAGGTATTTTTTTTGATTTCATTTAACATTCTCTAAATGCGGTTAGAGTCCGCTCACCCAATATACGTCTCCTATCTTTCATTTTTAAAACCTTTGAATGACAATCTTTAAAAACACAATAAATTAGAGTTCTTTGAAATGAGTGTGATGATTATTTTTGGACCGCCAGGAAGCGGAAAGGGAACGCAAGCAGATTTGCTAGTTCAGAATTTAGGACTTGTTCATATTTCTACAGGTAATTTACTTAGAGAAGCTATTGCCCAAAAAACAGAGCTAGGGCTTAAAGTTGAAGCTATTATTAATGCTGGAAGACTTGCTCCTGATGATTTAATCATTGGAATTATAAGAGAATTTTTAATTAAGAATAAAGATAAGAAGGTTTTGTTAGATGGTTTTCCACGAACTGTTATGCAGGCAGAAGCACTTGCTAAGTTAAATCAAGAATTTAATATGGGTGCAATAAAAATAATAAATCTTGAAGTTGATGATGAAGAGATTATGAAAAGACTTCTTTTAAGAGCTAAATTAGAAGGCAGAGCGGACGATAATGATCAAACAATAAGGGAAAGATTAAAAGTTTACCACGGGCAAACTAAGCCTGTTTTGGCGTATTTTGATAGCATAGGTGAGCGAATATATCATATTGAAGGCATTGGAAAAGTAGAAGATATCCAGGGCGAGATTCTAGATAATTTGGAAAATTAATTCTGTAAATGTTGTCACTATAGAAGGGTTTAAAAATGAGGTTTTTTGTGGCTTATTATGGATAAAAAATGTCATAGAATGAAAGCAGAAAGAAGCCTCGGATATACTCTTCAGTGTGAATTTCCACAAATAAGAACATTATACAGGCAAGGACTTAGCGAGAGAGTAATCGCGGACTTAATTTATGAAAATAGACCTTTCTGTAGTTATTTAGAATTTGAAGGAACACCAAGATTATTAGAAGGTGCAGTTAGACGTGCTTTGATTGGCAATAGTGAAAGTGATCCTAGAAATAAATATGGATTTTTCTATGAAGGTTTGCTTAGTAAAGATGAATACGACAGTTACTCAGAAAAGAACAGACAAAAATCTGCAATAATTACAACTGCAAAAAATGCTCAAAATAAAAAAGGCGCACTATTTCAAACAAAAGACGAATTAAGAACTGCTGCTTTTCTTGCTCTTGAAGAGTTAGGCCTTACTCCATGGGGAAAAACAGAAAGAGGAGTAGCTAGAGAGCTAAAGGGATATGGTTTAACTCATGAAGGAATCGCTGGATATCTTAATCAATTTTTTCACGATAACAAACCAATAAGAAGCAAAAGTGCAATTGGTTGTGAATTAAAACCTTTAAGAATTTAAATTAGCAAACTTTAAAAGTGCTGAAATTAGATAATTTTTATTGGACCCATAGTCTAGGTCACCGATATCCTTCGGTTCAGAGACAATGGAAAAATAGTTTCGACGTGACGTCGATTAAAAGATGGACCCATAGTCTAGTGGCAAAACCGCTCGTTTACACCGAGCAGTCGGCAGTTCGATCCTGCCTGGGTCCATTCATATTCTTTAGATCTCACTGCCTTCGTCAGTTCTGCTCGCAAAGAGCTCTTTTCATTTTTTAATATAGAAATTTATTTTGAAAAGCCTCTTTGCTCGTCCTACCAGAGTCCATTCAAGTAGTTAATTTAGCCAACAACCAGGATCTCTTTTATGTGGATTTTTGAACAGGGCGTAAGATAAACATCTCAGTCCACCCCTACAAATACTGAAATAAATACAATCTTTACATTTTGAATCGCAATTCTGACTATCTCTTAAACCACAGAATACTTTTGATTCTAGGTACATTTTTTTAATATTTTTATTCAAAATATTTCCAACAACAATAGGCATTCTTCTGCAAGGCACCAAATCCCCGTTTGCCTGAATTGTTATTAAAGAATAACCAGCATTACACTTGTAAGGCTTTTTATTATCTATTAAGAACTGTAATGCTCGATCCATAGCAATTTCTGTTTTGTTAAAAAATCCTCTTTCCAATTCACTTTTTATTTTTTTCACGTTCATAAAAAAATTCTTAGTTTCTTCTGCATTCAATAAATATTTTTTAAGGTCTTTAGCATTTCCATACGGAATCATTCTGTCAAACCAAACTTTTTTTACACCTAATTTCTTGCCCAGTAATGCAACCTCTTTAAATTTAGTATAATTTAATTTGTTGGCTGTAAATGATATCACCACAGGAATCTTTTCTTTCTTTAGAATTTTAATAACTTTTATAGTTGCGTCAAAATTTCCTTTTCCACGAATTAAATCGTTTGTTACTTTATCGCCCTCTAAACTTAACTGAACAAACTTAGGCTCTAATTTCGATAATTGTTTAATATTTGTTTCATCAATAAATGAACCGTTTGATAAAATTCCAAATGAAAAATAATCTTTATTCTCATGAAATAGACTAAGTAACTTAAAAAAGTCAGCTCTAATAAAAGGTTCTCCGCCAGTAATATTTATATGTGCCTTGAATAAGGGATTTTTAGTCTCTATTCTAAAATAATCAATTAGATCTTTGAGTTCATTAAAAATATACTCTAGTTCTTCAAATTTTAGATCTTTCAGTTTTGTTTTATTCTGATAACAATGCTTACAGTTTAAATTACATCTCTCTGTTATGTGCCATTGAATCAGAAAACTTTTAGGATATATTTTTAGCATGTTTTATCCACAACCACCACAACCACCACAACCGCCTCCGCAACCGCCCCCTCCTCCTCCGCAACCGCCTCCGCAGCCACCACTATTCCCACTCCAAGCAGAAGGATTCCTAAATTGAGAGTTATAAAGTTCATAGCCTGCAAATCCTGCTAGAATACTTGTACCAAATAAGGCAACATATATCGAAGGGTCAAAAGAACCTAGATCTTTTTTATTTAGCAGAATATCTTTTTTAGATTCGAACTTTTCTTCTAAACTTTGCAAGTATCTTCTTCCCAAATGTGTTTTGTGATCTTTAGAATTTAATAACAATAAAACTGCAAAAAGATCAATAATTAAAAGAATAATTAAAAATCCTACAGGTTTACCTCTTGCTGCTCCTATAAAAAACTTTAATCCACCTAAAATAAAAACCAAAATACCACAAATAACTCTTATCACTGTTGCTCTTCTTTCTTCCTGCTCACTTTTCAATAAATTCAATGATCTCAAATTAGAATTTAATTTGTCTGTTTCTTCAGATAGTAGAACACCTAGCTCGCTTGAAAAAAAGGTTTTAATATTTCTCCCAGACCCTATAAATGAATAAAGTATTTGCTCTATTTTATTATTTATTTTCTTTTTTGTAGAAGTTTGTACTACTTCTGATTTAAGAAAACTGCTTGTTATTTCAATAGATTTTTCCTTGAGTAGTCTAAAGATACCTAGCCTTGCAACTCCTTGCCAATTTTCCTTAAGATAAGCAATTGTATAGTAATCAAGTTTTTTTATATTAGGTAATTCTAAATTCTCAGTATCATCTTTACGAATTAAATACCAAGAAAAACCAATAACAAGTGCAGAATAAACAATAAATATTAGTAAAAATACAGGTCCAGGAATAGCTATAAGCCAGTCAAGTATCATGCCATTAGAGGTTATGCGCTCTATTTAAACTTTATTGCCCCGAACATTTAAAAACCCCTTTTTATTAGAGTAAATATGGCTGATAAGAATTCTAAAAAAGACGAAAGAAAAAAAGATGAGCCGACTGTCGAACAAAATGTTTCTCCAATTTATGTACCTAAAAACAAATTAGGAAATTTACCAATGGATAATGCTGTTGATCCTGAAATGAAAAAAGAAATGGATAAAACAAAAGATAACATTGAGAAATTCAAAAAAGCAATCATTAAACAATTTAAATATATAGACGGAATCGGAATTATTCCTGCACAAGCTGCTCCAAAGATTGAAGAAGAGTTTGAAGTTCCTGTTGAAGAATGCAAGAAAAAATTAATACATTTATTAGTTGTTATTCCAGAAGAAAATTTTAAAGAAATGCAAAAGGTAAAATCTGAGTGTATTAAGTTATCAAAAGAAATAGACGAGAAATTGTGGGTTCATGTATTGACTCCTGTTGATGTTTGGAATTTAGGTTTAGATTCTAAGTTTGATATATTAGAAGCTATTGGAATGGCTTATCCTATTTTAGACAAAGGTTTATTCGGTGCTTTGAGAGTTGCATCTATACACAAATCTTTAGTTTTGAGAAAGTTCGAGAAATATATTACTAGTTACGTTATTGGCGGAAGCTTAGTTAGAGGAACAACAAAACCTACTTCTGACGTTGATGTTTTTATTATTATTGATGATACTGATGTAAAAAGAATGCCTCGATTTGAATTGAAAGAAAAGTTACGTTCAGTTATTTTCCAATTTATTCAAGAAGCTACAGCTATTGCAGGATGCAAGAATCCTTTATCTCCTCAAGTTTATTTATTGACTGAGTTCTGGGAAGCTGTTAAAGATGCACATCCAGTTATGTTTACATTTATTAGAGATGGTATTCCATTATACGACAGAGGAACATTCTTGCCTTGGAAATCTTTATTGAGAATGGGTAAGATTAAACCTTCTCCAGAAGCATTAGATATGTTTATGTCATCCGGCGACAAATTAGAAGAAACTATTCAGAAGAGAATTTTTGATATTGCTACCCTAGATTTATTCTGGGGAATTTCTACACCAACACAAGGTTTGATGATGTTGTACGGAAAAGCACCAGGAAATGTTTATGATACTGTAAAAGAATTCAAAGAATTATTTGTAGTAAAAGAGAAATTAATTGAACCAAGATATGCAGATATTCTTGAAGAAATTTCTATTAAAGTTTGGAAAGCATATGAACATGGAAAGTTAAAACCTGGAGATATCGACGGAAAAGAGTTAGATAGATTAGCAAAGAATGCTTTAGATTATATGAAAAGATTGAAAGAACTTAGAAAACAAATTGAAAAAAGAATGCAAGATAAATCAATTCAACAAACATGTGATGATGTATTTGGAATGCTTGAAACTATTTTAGGTAAAAAGGGCGAAGCTGTTTTAATCAAAGCATTCGATGATCAACTTGTAAAACATGGAAAAATGCCAAAGAGATTCTTGGAAAATATTAAATCTATTTTGAAAACAAGAGATGAATTTAAGGCTTTAGACAAAGATAAGAAAAAGAAAATTACAATTAAAGAAATTACAGCCATAGAAGATGCAAGAAAAATGGCTGCTGAAATTACAAACACTTTAATTGAATATGCACAAAGAAAAGACTTTGTTGTTATGGATAGAAAAAGATTTGTATTGAAATCCAAAGATAAAATGGCAGAAATATTTTTCTTGACTAATCTATTTATCGTCGAAGAAGGCAAAATATGGGCAATAAAGAATGATAAATTTGTTGCATCAAACGTTGAAGAATTGAATAAAGAACTTAATGATTCCAAAGAAGATAAAGTTAAAATTACTCCTCGACAAATGGAACTTATTAAGCAACATTTCGGAGAATTCGAGTTAAGTTATTAAAATTAAAAAAGATAACCTTTATCCCAATGGGATTAATTATAGTCTAAAGACGAATTAAAGTTTTTATTTTTTGTTCTCACAAAAGGTTTATAAACCGACTTTTTATTCTATAGTTACTCTTAAAAATTGTCTTTATGGAGAAATGCCCTGAAGAGAGTAGATTTTTTTAGAGTTCATATACAAAATGGTTAATGCAATAGTAATTCAATTCAGAAGAGGAAAAAGAACAGTTACACCTAAACATTTCCTTATCGAAATAGAAGGTTCTGACTCTAGAGAGAAAGCAACAAAATACGTCGGTAAAGAAGTAGTTTGGACATCACCTGCAAAATTACAAATAAAAGGAAAAATAGCATCAGCACATGGAAACAAAGGTGTTGTAAGAGCAATTTTTGAGAAAGGATTGCCTGGACAAGCTATTGGCACTGAGGTTGCTTTAAAGTAAGATGGGATTAAGAAGAGCAGCATGTTATTCTAGAAGACCTTGCGTAC
>CAZCGJ010000005.1:0-30659 GCA_964498295.1 Candidatus Woesearchaeota archaeon
GTTAACTTAGATATTTATGCAATAAACAACGATGGTAACTTATTTGATGCTGCTGCTTTAGCTGTTTTAGTTGCTTTGTCAAATGCAAGATTCCCAGTTTATAATGCTGAAACAAAGAAAATAGAACATGAATTTACAGACAAAAAATTACCATTAATCAAAGAAAATATGTCTTTCAATTTAACAATCCATAAAGTTGGAAACCAATTTGTTCTTGATCCTACTTTAGAAGAAGAGGAAGTTTCTGATTATAGATTAAGCATTGCTTTAGCTGATAACAAGGGCGAACCGAGAATTACTGCTATGCAGAAAGGAAAATCTGGCGCAATTACTGAATCTGATATGGAAAAGATTTTAAACCTAGTTGAGTCTAATTTTAAAGAGTTAAATAAGAGTGTGACAAAGATAGTTTGGAGTTAAATATGGCAGAAAAACATGAATTTTCGAAATATGAAAGAGCAAGAATTCTAGGAGCTAGATCTTTACAAATTTCTATGGACGCACCTTTGTTAATAAAGATGGAAGGCGAAGAATTAGAAAACTTGAACTATGATCCATTAAAGATTGCACAAAGAGAACTAGATTCTGGAGTTTTACCAATTACAGTTAATAGACCAATGCCTCTTAAGAGAGACGAGAAATTGAAAGAATTGAAGATTGAAGAATTAGAAAAAGAAGAAGAAAAGGAAAAGAGCGAAGAAGAAAAAGCTGAATCAGACGAAGAAAATGTTGATGCTGTACAAGCTGAAAAAGCACAAGAAGTTACAGATATGAAGTCTGATGAAGAAATAGAGGAAGAAGTAGAAGGAGAAGGAATTGACGAAGTTGCTGGTGACGGCGGCGATGATGGCGGATCTGAAGAATAATTATGTATAGAATTTATAATCAAATAACGACAAGGGAGGATTTCTAATGGAAGGATTTAACAGAGGCGGAGGACGTGGCGGCTTTGGTGGCGGTCGAGGAGGATTCGGCGGCGGCAGAGGCGGCGGATTCAGAAGAAGCTTCAACGATGGACCTAGAGAAATGCATAAAGCAACTTGCTCTGAGTGTAAGAAGGAATGTGAAGTTCCGTTCAAACCAACAGAAGGTAAGCCAGTTTATTGCAAAGAGTGTTATTTCAAGAAGAAAGATTCTGGATTTACACCTAGAGCACCAAGAACTGAAGCACCAAGGTCTGAAGAAGTAGCAGACGAATCAGCTAGCGAAAATTTTTAATTTAGCTAATTGATAAGTAATTTATTATTTATTTTTATCTCTATTTTAGGAGATGTCATGAGAGAAAGGAAGATTTATTAATCAATTCTGAGTAGTATAATTATGTTCATAGAGAGAGCGTGGTGTGAAAGTATTTTAGATTCTAGAAAACAAAAAACTGTAGAAGTTTTCATCAAATGCCATAATGGAACTTTTTCAGCTTCGGCTCCTGCTGGAAAATCAAAGGGTAAAAATGAAGTCGCAGATTATAATGAAAGAGGAATTGTTTGGAGTATAAGACTTGCAAATAAATTTTTAGGAGCTTTGGTCGGAAGAAATCTTGTTATTAAAGAACTTGATGATTTAAAAGATTTTGAAAAGAAGATAAAAGATTTTGAAAAAAGTTACGGAATTATAGGTGGCAATGTTGTCTATGCAATTGAAGTTGCTTTGATGAAATCGGCTGCGAAAGAAAACAGAAAAGATCTATGGAGATTTGTTTACGATTCTATGGGCTATAAAGATGAAATTAAAATGCCTATGCCCGTCGGAAATTGTGTTGGCGGAGGATTACATTCTAGAGGTATGGATGGAAAGAGACCCGACTTTCAAGAATTTGAATTAATTCCGCAGGAAGAGACTTTTTCTAAAGCAGTTACAAAAAACATCCATGCTTATTTTTATGCTAAAAAACTTTTTAAAAAAATGCATAAAAAATGGACAATAAAAACAAATGATGAAAATGCACTTGAGACAAGCATGACTAATGAAGAGACATTAAAACTTCTTTCTTCAGTTGCTGAAAAGTACGGATTAAGAATAGGAATTGATGTTGCTGCATCGAGTTTTGTTAATGAAAAAAATTATTATGAATATAAAAATAAAGAATTGATTAGAGACAGACTTGAGCAAATAGATTATATGAGGATTTTGGCGCAAAGATATAATTTGCTTTATTTAGAAGATCCGCTTGCAGAAGAAGATTTTTCAGGGTTCCAAGAATTACTTTCTAAAGTCCATGGTAAAAAATTAGACACTTTAATTGTTGGTGATGATTTAACTACGACTAATTTGAAAAGAGTTGATAGAGCTTCAAGAGGCAAGGCGATAAATGCAATGATTGTAAAACCAAATCAAATTGGATCGTTTGTTGAAGTGAAAAGAGTTATTGAATTCTGCAAAAAAAATAATATAAAAACTATTTTTTCACATCGTTCTGGAGAGACAATGGATGACGCTTTAGGAGATTTTGCCGTCGGATTCCAAGCAGATTTTGTAAAAACGGGTTTGTATGGAAAAGAGAGATTAATTAAGTTAAGAAGAATAATGCAGATTGAAAAGGATGTTCTGAGGGAATAAAATGATAATTCGAAAAGCTACGATAAAAGATACTGAAAAACTTGCAGAGTTATATTATGAATTCTATTCTACTCATAAAGAAATGGGAAAATTTTGGTTGCCTAATTGGGCTCCAAAAAATGCAAAAAATTTTGGCGATTTTGTAATGGCAAAAGAAGTAATGAAACATCTAAAAGATGAAGCTATTGATGCAGTAACTAAATATAAAAGTACTTCCCTCTTTATTGCTGAGGAAAATAAACAAGTTGTAGGTTTTGTGTCTTTTTATATAGAAAAAAATATTAGCTGGTTTAGAGTAAAAAAATATGGATTTATTGACGAAGTTTGTGTTTTTAAAAATTTTAGAGGCAGGGGAATTGCTAGGAAACTTGTAGATTTTGCAGAAAATTATTTGAAAAAGAAAGGAATAAAATATGCGATGCTAAAGACCTCCTTGGAAAATAAAAACTCTCGAAGTACTTGGGAGCACTTAGGATATAAAAAAGAACTTTATGTTCATGTTAAGGAGTTAAAATGATAAATAAAGAAGTTTGTGATAAAGTAAAGGAAGTTTTATCTATGGAAGGAGGAGTTCTAGCTATTATTAATAATGGTTCTGCGATCGTAGGAATGGATGCTCCAGATTCTGACATTGATTTTGTAGTAATTACCGCGACAGATAAAGACGAAAAAAGTTTAGTAAGTATATTGAGAAAAAAATTTAGAGTTCTAAAAAATGAAGAGCATCAAGATGTTGATGTTGAAGAACAATGGGAAATTTGTGGAAGAAGAGCAGATTTTACCTTTAGAACTAAAAAGGCAATGGACGAAAAGGTAGACAGTTTTTATGATTCTGTGGAAAATTATTTGAAAGGACAACATTTTATTAAACACAAAATAGTCGATGCTGTGGCCGTTTATGATCCTAAAAATATTTTGGCTGGTTGGAAAAAGAAAGCTGAAAAATATCCCAAAAAAATAATGAAAGATGTTTTCTACTCGCAGATTCGTTCAATAAAAGAAAATCTATTTTATTGGAGACATCATAAATTCAGAAATGAATTCCAGTTTGGATTTGAAGAATGGGACGTAATGAAGGCCATCTGTCAGGCATTATATGCTAAAAACAATCAAATGTTTATGCTTCCATATAAACGAATTCATAAAGATTTGAAAGAGCTTAAACCCAATATAGAAAAAGAAATGTATGAATTAGTTAGAGGAATAAATAATCAGAAAATGATTGAAAATAAAATTAAAGTTGTTGAGAGAATTTTAGAAAAATTAGAGAGATAATTAATTACGGGCAACCGAAGTCTTTAAATACCCTCAATTTATCATTAGATTAGCACGTACTGGCTGAAACAAATCCAGAAACACTCGTGCAGACACACTTTATAAAAATTTAAGAAAATGGTAGTAAAAAGAAAAAAAGCAGACGTTGTTGAGAAAGAAACACAAATAGTCGAAGACAGTGTTGAAGCTCAAGCAGAAACAGCAAAGCAAATCAAAGAAATAGTAAAAGAACAAACTTCTCTAACAGATATTGAAGACTATATTAAAACATCCTCTTACTTAGGTACTAAGGTTATTACACCTACAATGAAGAAGTATGTATATAGAAGAAGAATGGATGGCTTAGCAATCCTTAACACACTTTTGGTTGATGAAAAATTAAAGAATGCTGTTGACTTTATTAAACAGTATAAACCTAATGAATGGATTTTAGTTTGTAAGAGAGAGTCTGGATGGAGAGCAGTTAAGATGTTTTCTGAACTAACAGGCGTTAAAATTTTTACAAAGAAATATCCAGCAGGCATAATTACAAATACACAGTTACCAAATTTCTTTGAAACAAAGATGATTATGATTTGCGATCCATGGTTAGACAAAAATGCTTTAACTGATGCTAGAAATGTTAGAATCCCAGTAGTAGGAATCTGTAACACAAATAATAACACAGCAGATATTGATTTTACAATTATCGGAAATAACCACAGTAACAAATCATTAGGCTTGTTCTTCTGGTTGTTATCTAGAGAATATATGAAAGCACAGGGAATTGATAAGAAAGTACCTTCCTTGGAAGACTTCGTTGGTGAAAAATTAGTATTAGAAGAACCAAAGAAGAAGAGAAAGGAAAAAGATGCTGCTGATAAGTTAAAGGAAGCAGAAAGTGCTATCGAAGAGAAATTCAAGAAAATCGCTGAAAAAGAAAATGCTGGAGCAGAAGAAGGCGTTTAAGATTGTGAGTGTTAAGAAACATTTATAAATCGATTTTTCAGACTAATATTAACCAATGATCAGTACAACTGAGAGGAAACTTTCTCGTTGTGATTATTGACTAAATAACTAAATAACAAAAACAAAAAATGGTTTCAGTATATGACATTGTAGAGAAAGCTGCTAAAACAGGCAAAGTTGATAAAGGTATCAATGAAGTTACAAAGGCTATTGAACGAGGAGTTGCTAAACTTGTAGTTTATGCTGCTGACGTTAGCCCTAAAGAACTTACACAACATTTACCAATTCTTGCAAAAGAAAAAGGCATCAAATGCGTAGAAGCTGATTCTAAACAGAAGTTAGGTATTTCTGTTGGAATTGGAATTGCTACAGGTGCTGTTGCGGTTATTCAAGCTGGCGACGCTAAGCTTGATACTCTTAAATAAGCAAATATTGCTTATGCTGAATGAGGTAAATTATACTAATTTAATAAAATGAAAGAAATAAAGCAAACAGAAAATAAAACACAAAGCAGTGGTTCTAGAGGTTCTGATAAAATTATGGAAGAAGGCGGAGCAGTTCCGGCTATAATTGATGCAGTTGTTGGAAGAACAGGAACAAGAGGAGAACTTACACAAGTTAAAGTTAGAATTCTTAGAGGAAGAAATATTGGTAAACAAATTAGAAGAAACGTTAGAGGACCAGTTAAAGTTAAAGATGTTTTAATGTTAAGAGAAACTGAAATTGAAGCAAGAAAATTAATGAAGAGAATACAAAAGGGAGCGTTTAGTTAAAATGCCAAGATGTTCATTCTGTAAATCAAACTATGAATTTCCAAGAGGAATAACAGTTGTACAAAAAGATGGAGAACCAAGATACTATTGCGGTTCTAAATGCAGAAAGAATTCTGAAATGGGAAGAGATAACAGAAGAGTTAAGTGGGTTACAAAGAGCGTAGAAGCTCAAGAAGCAAGTAAGAAAGATAAGAAAGACAGAATGTCAAAGTAATTCTAGAATATATTCTTGCGTGACTAAATGTTTAAAAAGTAATTTAAGTCTTCTTAAAATATTGCTATGGAAACTAAAAGTAATCAACAAAAAAGAACAAACCTTAATATGCGAGGACAAAAAGGTTCTGCTGAAGTTCGCCATGTTTATCCAGTTATTGATTTGAATTGGTTAAGAATGCGTGAAAGAGTAGATAACCGAGGAAGATATTATCCGAATGCAAAAGAAGACTTGAGACCTGCAGTTATTGAAGAACCACTGGGACTCGGTTGTGGACCCGTTCAAGGATATCGAATAGTTGTTAGAGGAAGTCCAGAGTACAGATTTTAATTCTGAATATTTTAATCTAAACGTTTAAAAATAAGAAAGCCCTCTCTTTTCTATGAGTGGTGCTGATGATGTAAGGAATATTGTTACTGCAATAAATCCAGGAACTTATTATAAAACCGAGAGTGCAGAAGATTTTGAAAAGCTAGAACGTTTTAAAAAAATTATAAAAGAAGAAGGAATTATTGAGGGATTGAAGACTGCAGATAAAGAAAAAGTTTTAAGTAGTAAAGCACTTGCATCTTACAAACTTGTTTATCAATCAGACAGCAATCAACTTGAACCAGTTTATTTTTGGCTTTTAGATTTCATGCAAAGTGCAGGTATTAAAGTAGAAAAAATAGTCGATAATTTTACATCCTCTGCAGGAAGCGGACATTTTTCAGAGATGGGACAAAGAGCTACAATGATGCAACAGCAAGCAACAAAAATTTTAGCAGACACAAATACTTTAATCAAAACAATCATAAATCTTATTTATGACTTGAAAGAATTTGAAATTAGAATTGGCCATTACAAAAAGGCAAAATCTGATGATAAAAAAGAAAAAGAAGAAGGAATGCTTGCCCTAAAAAATATTTGGCTTGATCAAGTAGACTTGAAGAGGGGAAGAGGTAGCATTCATCAAATGGCTGCAGAAATGGGTTTTACAACTTTGCGGGAAGCATTTTTAGTTGCAAATTCTACTGAGGATGTTAAGAAAATGGCAGGAGAAGGAGGAGTTATTAATGACTCTGTTATGAGAGTTTTACTTCCTAGAATGAGCGAGTTTTTTATGTGGAAAGACTTGTCTGAAAAAGAAATTAACAGCAGATTTGAAATTGAGAAATCTTATTTGAGATCAGAAGTTGAATCTTTGAAAATGTATACTAAATGGGCAAAACCTTACTTGAAAGCTGCTGAAGAATTAAGAATGAAAGGATTTGATAAAGACCCTGCATTAGTTAGTGCATTTTCTACAACAAGATTTGAAATAACTTTACTTGGAAAAGGAAAAGGAACTTCTCCAGACACGCTTAAATTTAAAGATTATAAATTAGAAAGAGAGTATAAACCAGTTTATGTTATTTCATTAAATTATCGAGGAGAACTTGCACAAAAAATTACACAGAGAGGAGATTACGGATATGGATATGGTGGAAAGGTAGACGTAACCTTTGAGTGTTATGCATTAAACTCTGAGGAAATAGGTTTGCTAGATAAAACATTGAAAGAAAATGATATTCTAGAAGGATTAAAACTTGTTGAGAATAATACGGATGTCGCGCTCTCACAGCTTAAAGATGATATTGACAAATATTGCGGTGAAAGTTCACAAGATAAATTAAAAAAAGAAAAAGCAGAAAAGAAAAAAGAAAGTAGCAAATCAGGAGAAGACATAAACCCTTTCAAAGCACTATGGGATTTAGTAACTTTGAATTTTAGTTCTTCTAAGAAAGATAAAATGGAAATTAAGGAGCCTAAAGACATTAAGAAAGATAATTTTGTTGAAAAAGACGTTAGAATTAATACTGAAAATGCTGCAAACAAATTCTTGTACACCATCTATGATGTATACAAGAAAGCACACATTATGGCCTCATCTCCGGAAAGCTTCGATAATTATACTGAGAAGAAAAATGATAAACCATTATCATGGTCTGAATTTGTTAAAACTAGAAAAGCTTAAAATAAAATAATAAAAGATATTAAATTACTTTTTCTTTTTTGACATACTAATTCTTAATAGAACTAATAATGCTGTAAAAAAAGTAACTACTTCATAAGGTGAGACGCCTATATTGCCTAGATATCCTGAAATAATCATCATTAAAACACCAACTAAATAGAACAAAATAAAAGCTGGTTGAATTTTATTATTTCCTTTCCAAGACATTACTAACTGAATGATCCACCCTATTCCTATAACAATAAGTCCGATTGATACTAAATCCATTTTAACCTCCTTAGATAATTTAAGAATTTCTGGATTAAAAATGTTTTGAATACAAAACTCCTGCCCTGCATTTACCAAACACAAGAGTCCTTCCGTGCGGAAGGAAAAATAGATAAACCTATTTTTGTTTAATTTTTTATGGCAAACAATAAAGAAATTAATTTGGAAGAGAAATTGCGAAAAGTGATCGGAGATAAAAAGAAAGAAGAACCCAAGCCAGAAGTTAAAAAAGAAGAAAAAAAACAAGAGACACAAGCTAAACCAGAAGAAAAAGAATTTGTTAGAGAAAATTTTGATGCACCAATAATTAGATTAGATAATACTATCTCTCTAGGCCCTAGAATGGATGCTAGTAACATTCAACAAATACAGAGACAGAACTTAGAATCAAACGTCTGGGAATCTACCCCTACAACTACAATAAATAACACTAATGAACAACTTAAAACTGAAGAAAAATATCAAAATGCTAAAGAGATGTATGAGACTGGAGAAAGAGTAAGACAACCCGCATTGAACGATCCGCAAAGAGCAACTAGAATAGGCGATTGGAATGCGACGTCTATTCAAACAGGAATGGCAGGAAGAACATTAAATGTAATAGATACTATGCAGAATAGAGTGATGAATGGAGATGTTGAAAAGTATGATGCAATAAAGGAAGATACGCAGGGAAAAAGTAATTGGAGAATTAGTAATAAAGATACTATGAGAAAATACGGGATTAATGAATAACTTTAAATATCTCGCTGATTTTAGCTATTTATGGGTGATAATTATAAGACTTATGAATCTTTTTATGCTGGCGGATTGTCAAGTATGGGTTCTGAGTACGGGTTTAACAAAGACAATAATGTGAATGATACTTTTATTGGAAAACATATGTTTGCTTCTAAGCTCGGTTTTCCAGGTTCTGCACAGACTGCAAATCAATTGAAAGAATCAGTTAATGCAATTAAACAAGGTGTCAAAGCATTTGAAGTTACAATGGTAAGTCCTGAAACTGCGGATATGATACCTAAACAGCACTTTGAAGAAATGCGTGCCTTAATGAAATTATCAGGAGTTACACCCTCAGTCCATGCACCAATTATGGATCCTGCAGGATTTGAAAAAGATAGAGGATACACTGATGAGAGCAGAATTGAAACTGAGAGAAAATTTTTTGATACTTTAGCTAAAGCAAAACAATTGAATGCTGAAAAAGGAACGACAGTAGTTTTCCACTCGTCTTCAATTCCAGGAACACAATATGTCCCAGGTGAAAAAGAAGGAGACAGATTTCATACAAAAAGAATTACTTTGGTAGATAGAGAAACTGGGCAAATAAAAGCTGGACCTCAAGAAGAACAAGAATTTCGTCTAGAACATCCAGAACATTTTGCTACTGGAGGTACATGGGAAAAACCGTTAGAAAGAGTAGGTTCTGTGAACCTAACACAATGGAGAGAGAAGATGACCAATCTTGCAAATTTACAAAAAATGACAGACGAAGTAATTTCTAGAGGTACAAAAAATAATTTGAACCTAGCAGAGTTTAAGGATTTGAAACCAGATAAAAATGGAATGATAGACGAGAGTCAGTTATCGCCTGAAGCAAAGCAAGCATTTGGCCAGTTACAAGAAAACATGCAAAGAGCAAATATTTTCGTTGAGAACACACAACTTCAATTCCAGAGCGCATTCCATACAGCATACAAATACGGTACTGAGCATCAAAGAGAAGACCTTAAGCAACTAGCAGAAGATTTTAAAAAAGGACTAAGCAAGGCAGAAGGCACATTTGGTGAAACAGAAATATATAGAAAACAACTCGGAGATGCAATTAGCAAATTAGACCAGATAACTACGCCTGCAAGAGATAAAAATACTGGAGAACTAATACAAAAAATACCAGAGGTTTATGAAAATATAGAAAAGTTTGCACAGGAAAAAGCATCACAAACTTTTGGAAATGTTGCTTGGAAAAGTTTCAATGAGTTATCAAATAGAAATGCAGACAAGGCCCCGGTTATCGCTATTGAAAATGTATTTAATGGAATGACTTTTTCTAAAGCAGAAGAGCTTGCAGGATTAATAGAAGGGGCGCAAAAAGTTTTCGTAAAAAAAGCAATTGAAAATGGAATGGATAAAAGTGACGCAAGTGCTGCTGCAAAAAAATTAATTGGGGCCACATGGGATGTAGGTCATTTGAATGTTTTAAAGAAAGAAGGATTCACAGACAAGGACATTCTTCAACAAACAGAGGCAATTAAAAAACATGTAAAACATGTTCATCTTACAGACAATTTTGGGTATGGAGATTCACATCTTGCACCTGGAATGGGAAATGTTCCTTTTAAAAAAATATTAGAAGAATTAGAAAAAACTGGTAGACTTAAAGAAATGGGCAAGATTGTAGAAGCACCTAATTTTGTACAGCATTTTCAGAAATCACCTCACGGATGGACCTTGGCAGCCCTGGGAAGCCCAGTTTATGGGGCAATGATGGGCCCTTATTGGAATCAAGTCGGAGGAGTAGCTTCAGGCGGAGGATATTTTGGTGGGCAAGGATATTTGCCTGAAAAACATTTTTCAATATATGGAAGTGGTTTCTCGAGTTTACCGACAGAACTCGGAGGGCAAGTACCAGGAACAGCTTCAAGAGCAACTGGAACGCCGATGGCCTAGTTTAAGATTATCATATAGTAATAACATTTATAAAATAGAAATGATTAAATTAATAAGATGGTGAAGAAGGAAAAAAAAGAGAGTGTGAAAAAAGTCGAAGAAATTCCGAAAGCAAATTTTAGCAAGGTGCCAACTATGCTGATTGCAGCAGATAGAGACATTGCTCTTGATTTTGCAACAAAGACATATAATAAATTTGAACAGACTATTAAAGCAATTATATTTTTTGGAAGTTCTGCAAGACAAGAAACAAAACCTGAATCAGATATTGATTTAATAATATTAATTGATGATGTATCAATCCCATGGGACGAAGAACTTATTGCAACATATAGAGAAGAACTTGGAAAATTAATTCAATTAAATCCTTACATAAAACCTTTACATATTAACACAGTTAAGTTATCAACTTGGTGGCAAGATTTAATCACTGGAGATCCCGTTGTATTAAATGTTTTAAGATACGGAGAAGCATTGATTGATCATGGAGGATTTTTTATCCCTCAGAAAGCTTTACTACAAGCTGGAAAAATTAAACCAACTCCAGAAGCAATTTATAATTTATTACAAAGAACACCTCTGCATTTGGCACGAGCTAGATCCTCATTGCTTGCAGCTATAGACGGTTATTATTGGGCTTGTGTAGATTCAGCTCACGCTGCACTAATGTCTGCAAATATTTTACCCCCTTCGCCAGAACATGTTTCTGAAATGATAGAAGAACATTTTGTAAAAACAAAATTATTAAGTTCTAAATTTGTAGATATTTATACTGAAGTCCATAATCTCATGAAAGAAATAAATCATGGAAATATTAGTTCTGTTGATGGAAAAAAACTAGACGATATCAGAGAAAAAACAGATTCTTTCGTTGGAGAAATGGCAAAATTAACTGAAACTTTAGCAGAGACTAAATAAAAAAATTATTTCTTTGCAGCAGCTGCTTCCTTAGCTTTCTTAGCTTTATCTTGTGCTACTATTTGCATTACTATGCTTCCAAGCTGTACTAAAACTTCTTCTTTTTCTTCACCTTTTAATCCAGATACTTGGCTTACTAAGTAACGTTGTGCTTTTGGAGCGTTATACTTCATAGCTTTTACAGGCTTTCCGTCTTTCAAAACAGTTTCTTCTGTATAAAGATTCTTTTCTATGAATTTGTTCTGTATCTTACCGACTTGAACTCTTGCATAGTCTAAAAAGTCCGATTCTGAAGCTGTTTGAGCATAACCCATTAAAAGAGCATCGTCTTTATATTTAGCAACATACATAGCTTGTACTGTACCGGCATCTTGATTTTGTAATGCTGCAGAATAAACAGCATAATCTTTGTCCTTTGCAGCTCCAAGTTTAAGAGCAAGATTTGTTAAAGTATTTTGATCTAACTTTCCAGCTACATCAGCTAATGCAGATTCTGTCTTTGAAGCTAAATCTTTTCTTTCAAGATTTGCAGTAAATCCCATCATTTGTGAGAAACGTGCTGGATTTTTTCCAAGATCTTCAATTCCGGGTATTTCACTAGGATCTTTTCCTTTTACAGATAAATAATTATAGAAACTTTGTAAATCACTTGCATAGGTATTTCTTTCAGCTACACCACTAACAGAATTATATGCTGATGCTGTTCTTACGACATCATCCAATGATACTTTAGGTTTTGCTGGTTTTTGTTCTGCCATCTTTTTCTCCTTAAATTAGTTAGTAATAACTAGTATTTAAATGTTTCGGTTGTTGTATCTTACCAGGAGTAACACGAATAGAAGATTTTAAAAAAGACTGTTTGCTTTACTTATGATGAGCTTTTACGCTAGGGAAATAGATAAGGGATTGCTAGACGAAATTAGGAATGCCATGTGCATTATGCAAATTCCAGATAGCACTACAGATGAAGGCCCTTATATGCCACGCGAAGAGGGATTTCAAGAACTCACAGGAATAACTCAAGAAGAAGTATGGGATGTAGATATCTCTCCTATGTTAGAGGAAGGTCCCCAAACAGAGATAGCACATCCTATAAGGGTTGCAATTCTTGGACTCCCAATTTCTAATATGTTAGATTTTAGAAATGATGAAAGAGTAGAATATTTTGTTACAGGGACTGCACATGATCTTGGCAAATTAAAAGTTGCAAATTATTATCCAGAAAAAAACCCCTATAGAAGAGGAAGTAAGAAACACTTTAGATTCATAGAGAAGTTTAAACTCGGACATGTTGATCCAAAAAATATAGCCAAACATTGGGGAATGAGAGTTGCTTCAGCAATAGAAGGCACACACTTTTATCAGAATGGAACATATCTTAACAGACCATATCCTCAAAGTCTACTTCTACCGAGAACTCCTGAAAGTGAGTTGCTTTCAAAAATAGTAGCTATTCCAGACTTTATAGATGCACTAGCTTCTCGCCCTTGCAAAAAAACCGGAAATTATCGTAACGCAGAGGAAGTAGTTGATTTAACTATGAAAGAGTATGGCGATTTAATAATAAACTACAGGGGAAATATTTACACCAAGGTAGACACATGTGGAAGAGAAATTATACAAGAGTTACATAAAAGAGGTTTCATTGGAGGATTAAAACCTGAAAATATATCCGAAGAAGATTTTAGAATGAATCCGTTTAGAGGATTAGAAATAAAATAAATAAAAAAATTACTTTTGAAGAACTGTTCTTCTTGGAGTTGTATTCTTTTCGTGCTTAGCTTGTTGAGTTTGCTTTCCAGCCTTTGCTTTTGCTTTATTTTCCTTTAAACCTGCTTCCTGAGTTGCTTTTTCTTTTTCAGTTTCTTCTGTTTTTTGTTCTTCTGTTTTTACCTTTTCAGTTTCTTCTGTATGATCATTTTTGTCATCATGGCTTATGTTTGCTTTTGTAACTTTTGCAGCTCTCTTTGCTTCTCTTTGCATTTTAAATTCTAAGATCTTAGGCATTTCAGCTAGTTTGACATAAACAATTCCGTCACTCATTTTTGTTGCTATAATTTTAACCTTGTGCAAAGGATTCTTAATTCCTCTGTGCCAGATTTGTTCATTTAAGTACATATCAACTTTAACTTTTCTAACATCTCTGTCTTCAACTTTCATGTGTTTTGCAACAAATTGCTTTAAGACTAAAACTGCTTTCTTTGCTTTTCTATAAGAAGGAACTTTAAGGAATCCTCTTCTCATTGGAACAACGTATTCTCTTGTCAATTCTATTTTAGTTTCTTTATTTTCTACCATTTTATCCTAGGAAATCCTTCCTCATATTTCTTGGTTTAATTTTTAATTTTCTATGTCTCCAGTTTCTTTTTACGTGAGTAATTGCAGATGGATGAACTTTCTTTCCAGTTCCTTCTTTCTTGATAACAGCCCAGAATGGTGCCCACTTTGTTCGTTTGCCCCAAACTTCTAGATGTTTCTTCTTACTTTTTTGATTATGCTTTAATACCATTACTCATCTTCCTGAGTGAATTGCTCAGCTTCGTTTAATTCTTCTTGAACTTCAATAGCTCTTTCTTTTCCAATATATTCACTTAAGGAAACTGCTGTTAATTCTGGAACTTTAATAGAATCTAAGAAATCTCTTCCTTTCTTTGTTAATCTTCTACCAAATTGTTTGTCTTTTATTGTTTCTACAAGTCCTGCTTTTTCAGCTTGCTGTAACATTAATCTAATCATTTTACCAGAAGATTTCTTGAACTTTGCAGGTCTAACTCCTCTGTTCTTTCTTCCGCCGTATCTTGTCCTAAGTCTTTCAACTCCAACTACGCCGTTTAAATATAATTGTCTTAAAATAGAAGCTGTTCTGATATACCAAAAGTCAGGACTCTCTGGAGCTCTCTGCTTTGAAACACCAGTTCTTACGAAAAGACTCCATTCAGGTGCTTGTATTTCTTTAAGGTTCTTTAATTCTGCAACTAAAGCTATATTGAATGCATGCGGGTCTTTTGAAAATATTTCTCTTGCCATTTTTGTTTTTATTTGTGCTCGTTATGAAACGATAAATTGTCAACGTCATTTGAACGGACTTTTAACACAATAATGAGTTAGATTTTGGGTTTATAAACGTTTTTATTTTCTAACGTCTCTTCTGAATCTCAATAATGTACATACGTATCCAATCAGTCTATAAGTATAATTCTTTCCAAGTTTTTCAACTAAATCGTCACACATTACTTTTGCTTCTGCTTTATCTCTGCATGCAGATTTTAAAATAGTTATTTTCATTCTTTCTTTGTCTTGCGAAAGTCTTCTAACTTGTTCTACGAATGCGTCGGTCAAACCGTTCTTTCCAATTTGCAATTGCATTATTTCTCGTGTTTTTGCCATAGTTGATTTAATGAAAGTTTGTTTATAAGTATGACGGTTTAGATAAATTTAAAATAGGGTAAATTATAGTAATAAGAGGGTGATGGTTTAGAATCGCCTTAGAATTCTAGAAAAATAAAATGCGAAAAATAACTACAGAAATTATCAAGTCAGACCTATTTGGAGACTACATACATGAATTTGAGAGTGAGTATTCTAACGTATGTTCTCGAGAGGAAGCGAGGATCAAAACTTTTGAAGAGAGATATGGAGATGGTGAAGAAGAAATCTTGCGTATTTGCCAAGACGAAGGAGATTATGTTACAGAACAGATATTCAGAATAGTGCAAGTCCTAAGACAAAGATTTAACGATGCGATAAAAATTCCACAGTATGAACAAAGAGTTATTGCTACAAAAGAGCTTACCTGGGAAGCAATTAATTTACTGTATACTGGAGAGAATAAAGAACGTAAAAAGAGAGCTTATCCCAAATATGCTTTAAATTATGCAAGTATGTTAGCTACACTAGAAAAAATAGCTAGTGAGAAATAAAATGGAACAAATAATTGAAGCAAGATTTGAAGAGATAACACCTGGAAAATTAGGATTTAGGCCAGAACATGTAGTGAGTGTTGCTGAGAGAGTGATGATGGGTAAACCTTTATTCCCGTTAGTGGGTAAAAAATCTAAGTATAATCCCGGAATGCACGTTACATTAGATCCTGGAAATAGTAGAATAATATATGCAATGATGGCGGGACAAGAAAGCGCACCAATGTTTGTTGCTGGATCAGATAAAGACAAAATACCTTATAATTTATTTTATCCAATTTTAGGAGAGTCGGTAGATTATGCCAACAGGGCCATCCGTGATAGATGGGCTGAATGCGAGATTACGGCTAGATATTCTGGAGTGGAAAATTTTAGAGATTACTTTGAGAGACTTTTAGATAAGTATCCGTTTCTTGAAACCGTTACAAAATTTTTAGAATATTGTGCAGAGAATAGAGATTATTATTATGACCACAGTATAGTTATTGGCGGACTAGAAGATTTATGATTTTACAGTTAAAGTCTTTTCAAATTCAAAAATATCTAATTTTTTAACAAGAATCTTTTTTTCTTTTTTTACGCCAAAAGTTCCTAAATCCATGTCTGGAGATTTGTAAACGTCGCTTGCGGAGAAAACGCTTACTGAAATATCTTTTTTGTTATCACGCCAGTCTTGTGAGTGCTTTGCGCACATTACGGCAGCCTCGTAAATCTCTTGTTTTGTCAAATCAGATTCATGAACTTTTATATTTGCGAAAGGACTTCCTGGTTTTGCAGTATGTAATAAAATTTCATTTTTCGCAGCTTGCTTAATTAATTCTTCGTTTGTTTCTGCAGATTTTCCTAAGAGAACAATTTTTCCAGTAGATGTTTTATATTGACGAAGTGCCATAAAAATTATTAGATAAAGATGTTTTTAGATGTTTTGGATTAATTAGAATTCGTCTTCGTTCTCTTTAGGAGCATTAGCTGCATTTTCTTTCAATCTCTTTAATGCTGCTCTAACGTTCTTGTTCAATTGTTTCATAGATTCTTCTAATTGTTCTTTATTCTTTGTTCCAGTACATACTAATTTTCCGTTACTGAATAACAAGAATGTTGCAGTAGGGTCTGTTAATTTGTAAACTAAACCTGGAAATTGTTCTGGTTCATATTCTGTATTTTCTAACTCTAATGAAAGAGTGTTTAAGTTCAAGTCCAAATTTATACTTCCAGAAGCCACAATATTTTGAACATTGATCTTGGGTTTGATTGTAACATGGACGCCAATCTTCTTTAATTGTTTTATAACTTGATCAATAACTTCTCTAACTTGAGCTATAGACTTAACTCCAGTACATACTAAATTACCAGAGGAGAAAACTAGAACTGCAGATTTTGGTTTTTTAATTCTTAAAACTAAACCTGGAAAAGTTTCTGGATTGTATTCTGTATTAGGTTGTGTTCTTGCTAGTTTAGATAATGAAACTTCCTTTTCTAAAGAGGTAGTCGCTACAATATTTTGAACTTTTAAAGAATCCTCTGGTTTTTCCTTTGTTTTCGCAGGTGCTTTTGCTGTTACCATTTCTATTTATAAAGGCCATGGGTTTATAAAGCTTATGTTTGCCTTTCGAGGATAAATTGATTAAATAACCGATATTTATCCGCAACTAACAAACATCTAGATTCTTTTCTGTTTGTTGGAGGACAAATTTAAATATAACTGAGTTAGACTTAGTACAAATTATTTCACATCAGGTATTTCTGGAGCAGAGTTTACAGGTACTGGATTTTGTATGATTGGTGGTGCGGATGGCTTAACCGGAGGAAATAAATTATTATTTGTAAAATCCCCTTTTGGATTTTCTTTTTTTGGAAGATATTTAGAAATTAAAAAGTAAATAACTAGACAAATTAAAAGTGTGAAAAGAATTATTGTTGCCCATAAGAAATATTTTTTGAAAGAAGAACTACACTTCTGTGTTTCATTTGGTTTGCCCGTGTTTAAATTGCATTTATTTAGATCAGTACATGAACGCGTTTGATTTTTCCCAGAACATTTTTCTGGAAACCATTCTGTACAAGACCATTGAGGTGTACAAGTAGGAGTAACTACCTCTCCCGGAACACATTTTTCAGTTATATTTGGCTTGCCAGTTAAATTATTACATTTAGCAGTATCATTGCAAGAACGGGTTTTTAAAAAATTAGTACAATTAGACCATGCAGTACAAGACCAATTTTGAACACACAAACTTATTGTTTGAGTAAGAAGCATCTCTTTAACGGCTGAATGTTCTAATCCACTTACATTAAAGCTGTTGTCCGAAATATTGCAACTATAACCGCTGCTCGTTCCAGGACAAGTTATAAGATACTCGTTATCATCCTCGCATAGATCGGATATTTCGGATATAGAAGCAACATACTCATCTCTAACACAAACCTGGCTTGAAGAACTATTCTTCTTATCTAAAATAACTGATTTTTCTTCATCTAGACCATTTATTATAATAGAACCGAATGCAGAGCTATTCGAGTTTAGTTTTAAAGAGATATTATTCAAAACAAGCGGTTGCGAAAATGAATACATAAAAGAAAGAATAGTTTTTCCGTTGTTTTTTATCTCTACTAATTTAGAAGAAGAATAATTCGAATAATTAAAAGAAGAATTAAGAATGTTTCCAGCAATATATACTGAAAGATTAAGAGAGTTTTGAGAAGCAGATATCTCTCCAATGATACCATTAGAGTTATTATCACAGCTCAAAGTTAAAGAAGCAGGTTTACCTGTTAAAGTATTACAAGTATTAGAGTCATTGTAAAAAATAATTTTTGTATCGTTTGAATAGCAAGAAGTTTCTTGCATTGTCCAGTTTGGAGTACAGGAAGAGGTACTAAAGATAGAAGTTATTTGATACAAGTTTTCTAAAGTATAATTTGCTAAAACATTTGCTGAATAATTCTCTGTGCTGTCTTCTGAAGAAGTTGCAGTATTTAGTGAATAAATATCTTCTCCATTTAAATTCTCTAAATTTAAAGAAGATACAGCTTTTTTAAATTGTGAACTCCAAATCTGGTTTGCTTGCGAAGAAGAAGGTACCTCCCTAATGTAAAAATTGGAGTGTACAAATTCAGAATTATATATTTGATTAGCTAAAGTGTTAAATGAACTCTCATCTTCTAGTGCAGATGTCAAACTAGCAGAATAAGATGAAGTTAAATTACCATGAAATGCGATGATAGTTTTAGTATTTGATAAATCAGCTCCTTTAGTGGTGTTTACCTTTAGCAAATAAATTTCCGTTCCAACTACTTTTAAGGCCCTAATCGAAAGACATTCAGTACTAGTATTAGTAGTGCTGATTTGAATACCTTGCGAAGATTGAGTAAAAAAAGAGTCCCAAAGTATTTGTACGCTCGTTTGCGAACAATCGGTAGGAGTTATTATTGGATATAGAGAATTTCCTGTTAAACTCAACTTCTGAAAAAGAGAAAACCCTGCTAGGATAATAAAAAATCCAACCAAGATGATTATTGTGTTCCTCTTCATTAAAGTATTACAAAAACTCTTTTTATAAATCTTCGGAATTAGTTATCGGCTTCTTGTTGTAAATCACTTACAATTGCAATATCACTTAAACCCCTATCAGGTCTTAAACGAACCATTCTGGGAAATCTTAAAGCGTATCCAGAGTCGTAAGTAGGAGATTTCTGAATATTTTGATATCCTATCATTACAACTACTTCCGGTTTCACAGAAATTTTTTTTCCATCTTCATTTGTGATTAATGGTTTGAGCAATTCCGTTAAATCTTCGAAGCTTAAACCCTCTTCTTTTTTCTCCTTTAATCCAGTAGAAACTTTTCCTACTTCTAAGAGTTCATCATTTTCATCACGACAAGAAACATCAAAGCTCGTTAACCATCCAGCACGTTTTCCCGTACCCCATTCTGCGCCAGTAATTACCAAATCTAACTCTCTTGCGTCAGGTTTTAATTTAACAGCATAACCAATTCTTGCTCCAGGTTTGTAAATAGCTTGAAGATTTTTTACCATTACACCTTCTTGTCCATCTTCAAGTGCACGATTATAGAACTTTTCTGCCTCGTCTTCTGAATCAGTGATAATCTGTTCTGCTAATCTTATTTTATATGGAACAACATTCACTATTTTTTCAATTACTTTTCTTCTTTCTATGAAGGGTTCTGATATTAATGACTTACCATTATAATAAATTACATCAAAAATATTTAATTCTATAGGGAGTTCTTTTTCTAATTTTTCAATATCATATTTTCTTTTTATTCTTTGAGAAATATCTTGAAAGGGTTTGTATTTTTTTGTTTTTCCATCGAATCCAACTGCTTCGCAATCTATAATAAAAGTGTCTGCAATAATATGTTCTTTTACAAATTTTACGGCGTCAGGAAATTGAGTTGTTACATTATCCAGTCTTCTTGTAAAAATTTCTATATTACCTTTTTCATCTTTGTTAACCATCATTCTAAATCCATCATATTTGAATTCGAATGCAGCAGGTTTACCTACAATTTCGAAGGCATCAGCAATATCTTTTGCTTTAGGATAAAGCATAACTTTTACTGGCTTGCCAGGAGTTAGAGAAATATTTTCTAGAGCCCTTTCACCCTTTATTGATTTTTCAAAAATTTCTGCGAAGTCAGTCGCCTTATCATATGCTGTTTGAATTATTTCTGTTTTTATTTTCTTTTCTTCAATTGTTTGCGGATGGAAAGCAAATTCTGCAATTGCATCTCTCAATAAACCCGAGCCAATACCCACCTTTAGATCGCCAAGAATTGTTCTAATAATATATTTTGCTTCCTTCCCAGAAGTAGAGTTTAATAAATCCAAGATAATTCCCATTTTTTTCTCTACTGCCCCCTTGCCTTCTGTTTCTGGCAATTTTCTTAAGTTCTCCAAAACTTTTTTTGTTGTTAATTTTGTTGCGAATAAACTATGCTGCTTCCCCTTTGCTAAAAGAATTTCAACAGTCTTGCCCAAGTCGCCTGTTTTCTTAAATTCGGAAACTACTTTTTCTTCTGAGACTCCTGCGACCTTAGATATTGCTTTAATTGCCAACTGTTCAGATATACCTGTTTCTCGCTCATCATAATCTGCAAAAAATCTGCCCTGCAATAAATAAATTGTTTGGGGCTCTTCTTTTATTTCAGGTAAAAAATCTGCGATTATTGAAGTTTTCTCAAGTCCTTTTTTTGTTGCCTCAAGCTTTTCATACACTTCTGCTAATCTTGAATATAACATAAAATTAGAAATAACTAGAGATATTTAAATTATTGTAATTATTTAATTCAGAAATGTTTATTAACTTAAATCTGTTTAGCTAAATATGGTTAAAACAAAAGCAGATACTTATAGCTACAAGGGATGGCTAAACTCAGATCATTTTCTTAAAAGAGCTTTTGCCGTCTTAGGACACTATATGGTTGCAGCACTTATAATTTATGGAGTATTGTTGGGAGTAATTTTAATTCTTTTTATTATTGGCGCTATTTTTAGTGCTTTTTTATGATTAGAATTTATTCAGACTCTTTTCAGATTCATTAGTTATTTTTCTCATGGTTAAAACACAGAGAACGGGATATTTTCCAATTGCAGTTTCTTCACTTAACATAACCCCATGAGAACCTAAGAAAACTGCTGTTGCAACATCACTAACTTCAGCTCTTGTTGGAGAGTTTGAGTTTGTCATTGAAAGTAACATTTCAGTTGCAGTTATTGCAAACTTTCTTGATGCACGACATTTTTTGATAATTTCTCTTTGTAAAACCGGAACCTGTTCGAAGTTTACGTTCTTTGCTAAATCACCTCTCGCCACCATTATTCCCCAACTAGATTTTATAAGTTGACTTATATTTTTTATGCCTAATTCTGTTTCAATCTTTGAAACTATTTTTACATTTTTATTTATCTTTGATTTTATGTGGTTAATCTCTGAAGCCTTTTCTGCAAAACTAACTGCTAAGTAATCTATTTTTTGAGAAGCTACCCAACTAAGAACTTTTGTGCTTTTGATATCAATCATAATTTTTACACCCAATTTTTGTGCATTAGAAATAGTATTTTCCCATTCCTTTTCATTTCCATATTTTGTGTTTACTCTCGCAATATCCATGCCTGCTAGAGCCATCTCTTTCATTGTCTCAAATTTTTTACTAGAAGGGCCGATTGTACAAATTATTTTTGTTTTCATAGTTGTATTAATTAAATGATGTTTTTAAATGTCGCGTTAGTTAACAGAGTTACCCAAGATTTATATAGTATTTTTTTGTGTATTTTTTATGACAGACGTTACAGATCAAACATTTGAAAAAGAAGTTATCAAGCAATCCGAAAAAATGTCGGTTGTTGTTGATTTTTGGGCACCTTGGTGTGGACCTTGCTTAATGTTAAAGCCAGTAATGGATAAACTTGCTGAAGAATACAAAGGCAAAGTTGCAATCGTTAAGTTAAACGTTCAAGATAATCCTGAGGTTGCAGGAAAATATGATATTATGTCTATTCCAGCTGTTAAGATGTTCCAGAAAGGAAAAGAAGTTGACGGTTTCGTTGGTTTACAATCAGAGAATTCTATTAGAACTTGGATTGATGCGAATAAATAATTTTCTAAATTTAATTTATAGTTAGTTTTATTAACTTAAATAAGGAAGTTCTTTTATGAATGGATTTACCTACTTAATTTTTATAGGGGCATTAGCACAATTTCTTGGCGCATTGAGTTATATTAAGGAAACTATTGCAGGAAGAACAAAGCCTAATAAAGTGACTTGGTTATTATGGGCGATTGCACCTATGATAGGAACTTTTGCAGCAATATCTAGTGGCGTTAGTTGGGCAATATTACCTGTTTTTATGGCAGGATTTAGCCCATTATTAGTTTTTATAGTATCCTTTTGGAATAAAAAATCATATTGGAAACTTAGTAAGATTGACTATGGATGTGGAATTCTTTCAGTTTTAGCACTTATTTTATGGGCGATAACAAAACAACCACTAGTTGCAATATCATTTGCAATAATGAGCGATGGGCTTGCAGCATTACCAACTGTAATTAAGACATGGAAGCAACCAGAAACAGAACATCCTACTATCTTCGCAGCTACAGTATTCAGCTCTATTCTCGGAATAATAATTGCCAAATCGATAAGATTCGAAGAGATAGGATTCCAAATTTATTTAATATTCATTTGTACTTTACTAGTCTTTCTTATCTACAGAAAACAAATACGGGCTTGGCGAATTAAACAGCTTAAATATTAAACACACAAATCCAATTACTATATAAAATATTATAGAATTAATCAACCAATCTATACTGTCCGGGATTCCATTTTGGCGCATTGACTAATGCAATTTGAAGTTTATTCCCTTCAATCCAATATTTTTCATTTTTCTCGAAGAAATATAAGTCTCCTTCGCTAATATTAAAATCACCTTTATCAGAATGAACAACGCCAGAACCTGCAATTACAAAATAAATTTCTTCACATTCTAGATTTACTGCTCTTTTATCTATAGGATAACGACCATTAATTAGGGCAGTAGCATAACTAAAATCTTTACTTGGAAATTCATATTCCCAAACGGTACACGATTCTGAATTCTCATGCTTTCTTGCTTCGTCCTTTTTTATTAACATAAAATAACGTTTCAAAACTTGTATATAAATTTGATGTATTCCAAAACATATAAAAAAGCTCAAAAAAGTAGTATTCTATGCCACCAACTAAAAAAACGGTGAAATCTGGCGAGATTTCCACAACAAAACCTAAGAAAGTTCCTAAGACGAAAGCAGTTTCTAAACCAGCATCCATAACTCAATCCCCTAAAGAAAAAAAAGCAGGATATGGTAATAATATTTTAATTGTAACAGAAAAACCACAGGCAGCGGAAAAAATTGCAGCAGCACTTTCTGATGGAACAGACCAGAAAATAAAAGATAAAAATGGCGTTGCATATTATCAGTTTAATAAAGATGGAAAAAGTTTTTTGGTCGGGTGTGCGGTAGGTCATTTATTTGGAATAAAACAGAACACTGTGCGAGGAGAATTTCCGAGCTTTGATGTTTCTTGGCATCCAAATTACGAATCTAAAACAGGAGCTTATACAAAAAAATATTATTCTTTGTTAAAAGAACTTGCAAGCGAATCAAGTGAAATTATTGTTGCAACGGACTTTGACGTTGAGGGAGAGGTTATTGGTTGGAACGTTGTTCGATTTATTTGCAAAAGACCAGATGCGAAAAGAATGAAATTCTCATCTTTAACAAAAGACGAACTTCAAGAATCTTGGAAAAATATTTTACCTACGATAAATTGGGGGGAAGCTTATGCCGGTGAAACACGACATTTCTTAGACTGGTTTTATGGTATTAATTTATCTAGAGGTTTAATGAGAGCAATTTCAAAAACAGGACAATTCAGAATTTTATCGATCGGTAGAGTTCAGGGTCCTGCATTAAACATTATTTATGAGAAAGAAATGACCATTAATGCTTTCAAGCCAGAACCTTACTGGCAAGTTTTCTTGAAAGCGAGAGATTTGAATAAACAAAGAATTGAAGTTAAATTTCCTAAAGACTTAACAAGCGAAACAGAACTTGCTAGATTCAAATATTTGAAAGGACAAAAAGGAAATGCAAAGACAGAAATTAAGCAAGAAGAAATTGCGGCGCCAATTCCGTTTGACTTAACAACTTTGCAAACAGAAGCATATAGATATATAGGGTTAACTCCTTCACAATCTTTAGCAACTGCACAGTCCCTTTATCTTGATGGAGTTATCTCTTATCCTAGAACATCTTCTCAACAATATCCAGAAGGAATAGGCTATGAAAAGATTTTGAATAAATTGAAAAAATATACTACTCTAACAAAATATGCAGTTAATAAAAAACCTACAGAAGGACCTAAGACAGATCCTGCGCACCCCGCAATTTATCCGACTGGAGATTCTAAGTCTAAAGAAATGACTGAAACAGAAAAAAAGTTGTATGATTTAATTGTAAAGAGATTTGTTGCGTGTTTCTGTGCTCCTGCAATTGTCGATGACAAAAAAGTTGTAATAAGTGTTAATGGATTAGATTTTAATGCAAAGGGAATGAAAATTATTGAAAAAAATTGGATGAATGTTTATCCTAATTCTTACAAAGAAGAAGAAATTCCGACAATGAATGGCGAAGTAAGTGTAGAAGAGATAAGAACTGAAGAAAAAATGACAAAACCGCCTCAAAGATATTCTGCAGCTTCGCTTGTAAAAGAACTTGAAAGAAGAGATTTGGGAACAAAAGCTACTCGTTCAAATATTGTCGAAACACTTTATGACAGAGGATATATTAAAGAAAAAAGTATTGAATTATCTCCGCTAGGATTAAAAGTTATTGAAACATTGCAAAAATATTCTCCGACAATTATTGATACAGAATTAACTAGAAAGATTGAAAAAGAGATGGAAGAAATTTCCGAATCTAAATCTGGATGGGATAAAAAAGAAGAAGGAGTATTAGAGAAAGCAAAAGTACTAATCAGAGTAATTTCAAAAGGAATTTTAGATAATTTAGAAAAAATTGGAAAATCTTTAGCTGAAGCAACTACAGAAGTGTATCAACAAGAAAGAGAAGCAAATACATTGACAGAATGTCCAGTTTGCCATAAAGGAAAGTTAAGAATTATGTTTTCTAGAAAAACAAAAAAGTCATTTGTCTCCTGTAATGCATATCCGGATTGCAAAACAATATTTTCATTACCTCCAACTGGAATGATGAAACCTGCAAAGAGAAAAGTTACAAAGATCGTTGGAGGTGAAGAGGAAGAATCTGACGAGTGTGAACCTTGTCAAGAATGTGGTTTTCCAATGATGCTTGCTTTGAAAAGAGGGAAGAGGCCTTGGAAATTCTGTTTCAATCCAAAATGTAAAACAAACGAAGCTTGGGCAAAGAAACGTGAAGAATATTTGAAAAGTAAAGAATCAGATGCCAAACCTGGAGAAGACGGGCTAAATGAAGGTGAAGCGCCTGAAGACGAAAAACCTAAGGAAGAAGAGAAAGAAGTGACGGAAGATGAATGATAATACCAATAACACCTATTAGAAAAGAGCTATCTAGAATTGTTGAAACAGGAGAAGAGATTGAAATTAGTCCTCGTGTTTTTTCTATTGTTCCAAGCGTTGTTACTAATATTCCCGGCGTAACCTTACTTGAAAGAAGAGACTATCTTTCAGATTGCCGTAAAGATATTAACTGCGTTATATACTGCTTTGGAAAGAATATTCCTAGATGGGTACCAAGCTCAAATCCTTTAGAAATATTAGCCCTGCCTGCAGGACATTTTGAAGTTGAAGAACCTACAATTGGCGATCTAGCAATTTACATTGATGGAGTTGTAAAGGAAAATGTGTTTATAGGAGGTTATGAACATGTTGGAAGAATTTCTGCGCAAGGATTAATTGTCTCTAAGTGGAATCGTGGCGATGTTTATTTACATTCTCCAGAACTTGTCCCCCACTATTATGGGGAAATTTTAAGATTTTTTAGAAAGAGGTCTCCTTAATTAAATCCAACCGCGCTTCCTAATTCCGTTGTTAACAATTTCAAATTCTAATTCTTTTTCTGGGAGGGAACGATGTTTTCTTAGCTTTAGATTTCTCCGTCCACGATAATTTTGAACTTCAATGATACATTTGCTCCAGTATTTTAATAAATCTCCTCCGACCATTGAAACTTTCCTTTCTTTTTGTTCATTTTCATCCCGAGTAAATTGAGAATAAACTTGGTTTGTTACAATTACAGGAATATTCTGCTTTCTAGAAATCTCTGTTAAAATTCTTAGTTGATTTGCAAGTTTTCGGTTTACTTCTTGAATGTTTTGAGTATCTTCAGATTTTATTGCATCACCCAATTCTAAACGATAAAGCATGGCAATACTGTCTATCACAATTAAAGAAATATCTCCTTTTTTTACGAATTTTAAAAGTTGTTCAAAAGATTCTTCTTGCTCCTCAAAGGATGTTGGTTTCAAAATCATAATGTTACTCAGGACATTTTCAAAATCGGATTTGTCTTCCCCCAATAACTGATGCACTCTGTCTGAAGAAAAACCACCCTCCGTGTCTACATAAATAACCTTATTTCCTTTTTTTGCTTGGGAAACCGCAACTAACAAACAAAGGTTAGTTTTTCCGCTTCCACCAGGACCATAAATAGTAGTAATTATGTCTGTTTCATAGCCGCCAAAAAGAAACTTGTTTAGATCAAAACTTCCGGCAGAGATTTTATTTTCAACCATACTCTTTTCCTGCCTCGATATATTATAAGCATTGTTGTATAAGTTAATATATTTTGCTTGGGAGTAATAACCTTTTTATACCCGAAAAAGCAGTTTAAAGTATACATGGCGGTTGTAGTTCAAAGGTCGTAGGCTTTATAAAAAAGAGTCTCTCAATGAACCACAAAAGTACAGGTATACATGGCGGTTGTAGTTCAATGGTAGAATGCGCGACTGTGGCTCGTGAGACGAGGGTTCGATTCCCTTCTTCCGCCCTTTAGTTTTGAGTGAATCAAGCCCCGTGACAAACAAATCGATTTTAAAGATTCTGTTTATCGGAGGGTTCGATTCCCTTCTTCCGCCCTTTAGTTTTGAGTGAATCAAGCCCGTATAGCTTTTTTAATTATTAGATAATTATACTCCTTCTAATTTATCAAAAAGCCTAATCTTGAAGAAAACAATATAATTAATTGCGATTATAATCAGGAGATTTAATACTCCTAAAATAAAATAATGTTGCGATATTTTAACAAACACTACTCCACAAAGACCTAATGCCAGACCCACAAAATCCACATATGTTTTTCCTTTACAGAACTCCTTTATGTGATATTGTTTGCTAATATTTTTTGTATAAAGATTAAAAAGAATCCCTACGCCCAGGATTAAAATTAAACTTAAAAGCCATCCACGAGGAGTTTGCCAATCTGAAAATAAAACAAGCATCATTATCCAAATAGTCCCTAAAAGTAGATATTGAATAAAATTCATTTTTTCCTGTTGTTTCAAAACGCGATAACCTGCATAGATTGCATGAGCAAGAATTATCTGAGTGGCAATAACAAAAAAAACATTTAGAAATGTCCACTCCAACCCTATAAAAGCTGCAACTGCTGGAATTAGAAATAATAATATGAAGAACATCTTTGAATCTCTTAATTTCTGCACTAAATTTGCCATATTAATTATTTAGCCTCTTTTCTTTAAAAAGATACCTAAACTTGCACTACGAAGCCTAGAACATTAAGTATTTAAAAGATATTTTACAAGTGAATATTATGAAGGTGTTATTCGGTGTCTCTGATTGGGGGCTAGGTCATGCAACAAGAGATATTCCTCTTATAGAAGCACTTCTAAATGAAGGAAATGAAGTACATATTGTTTCTACTGGAAGACCTTTAATTCTTCTTAGAGAATATTTTGGCAAAAAATGTAGTTATTGGGATATTCCAACCGCACAAGCCCCATATCCGAAAGGAAAGTATCTTATTCCGAAGTTTGCGATTTCTATTCCAAAAATGTGCAAAGAAACGCTATTTTCAAGAATGAGAATAAGAAGGCTAGTTAATAGAGAGAAGTATGATAAAGTTATCAGCGACTGCAGATTTGATGTATATAATAAAAAAAGCAATTCAATTTTGATAAATCATCAGTTATGGCTAGAAAAACCATTCTATACTCTTCCAGTAAATCTATATTTAGTTACAAATGCGCATAAAAACTTTGGAAAAATAATTGTCCCAGACTATCCAGGCTCGACCCTTACAGGAGAGTTTAGTAGCTCTACAAAATATATAATTCCGGTAGATTATATTGGAGTCACTTCTCACTTAAAGAAAAAGAAAGTAAAGCAAGATATAGATTATTTTATAACTATTTCAGGACCAGAACCCCAGAGAACTTTATTTGAGGAAAAAATATTGGCTCAAGTAAATAACCTTAAAGGAAAAATAGTAATTGCTGGTGGAAAACCGGAAGATAAATCTAAGATCAAATTAAAAAACATTCACTTTCATGGTTTCTTAAATACTGAAGAACAAGAGAATATTATGAACAGAGCCAAATTTATAATTTCTCGTCCAGGATATACTACAGTTATGGATATTATTGAACTAGATAAGAAAAAAGCATTATTTGTGCCAACACCCGGCCAACCAGAACAAGAGTATATTGCAGATTTATATGAAAATAAAAAATGGTTTCACCATGTCCACCAAGATGAAATCAATCTATTGGAAGATATAAAAAACTGTAAAAAATTTAGAGGATACCGTGCAAAGTGGAAGACGAAAGATTCTGTAAAAAAATTTATAGAAGCTATTAAGAAATGATACCTACGAATTTTGATGCTATGCTAAGTCTTGTCCAGAATAGCGGATATTTTATTATTCTTTTACTGATGATATTAGAGGGTCCGCTCGTTACAATTGCTGCTTCTGTAGCAGCATCTCTAGGTATATTTAATCTAGGAGTTATTTTTCTTCTTTCCCTTTTAGGAGATTTATTGGGGGATCTGATACATTATACTATTGGAAGATTTGGAAGAAAAATGCTCATCGAAAGATACGAAAAAAAGAATTGGATGAAAATGGACAAAATAAAAATCCTAGAAGATAAATTATCCAATCATTTTGGCAAAGCTATGTTTTTGATTAAATTCACTCCCGTACTGACTACTCCAGGTTTGTTGCTTGCAGGTGCATTAAAAATAAGTGCAGTCAAATTTGCAATTTACTCTCTGATTATAACATTGCCTAGAACAATATTCTTTACATTTGTAGGTTTCTATTTCGGATTAGCAGTTACTGCTTTCCTAGGATATTTTAGACTTGGCCAATATATCGTTCCAGTAGTAATTGTTGTAGTAGTAATAATCTATTTTGGATATAAAATAATAGCAGAAAAATTAGATAAAAAGTATAAAGCTATATAATTCTTTTTTTCATTCCGATTATTTGAAGTAACAAAGTTATAGCTCCATTAATTTTTAATATTTGCCAACACATTTTTAGAAGTCTAAGATTTCCTTTAAAGAAACCGAACTTCTCTGAAGGATATGGGCTTTCAACATTAGGCCATTTAACAACTGCTAATCTTAATTTATCATTGATAACTTTCCTGTTAAGATACGCAGATTCTATAGCCCACCCGGGAAGAGTTTCTAGTTTGGAAATATCACTCAATAGAGACTTCTTTATTACTCTTTCTCCAGAAATATAATCTAGACCAATTAGTCTAAATAAGCTCGGAGCGTTTTTTCTTAAGCTTAGGCTCATGTCTGCTAAGTCATTTTTAACTGGAAGAATTAAATTAGTTATATTTTTTTTATTCAGGCCTCTTAAATCAGAGTCTAAGAAAAGGATAAAATCTCCCTTTGAGGCGATTACACCCTTCATTACTGACTTACTTTTTCCAAGATTTACAGGATTATTAATAATTTTTATATTTTTAAATTTCTTAAGAGTACTCAAAGTGTTATCTGTAGAACCATCATTAACGACTATTATTTCATCCACCATTGGATGCCCATTAACAACGGATAAGACTTTTGAAATTCTACTGCCTTCGTTGTAAGCAGGCATAATGCATGAAATCTTTTTTTTCATATACGTCATAAAAATATCTTATTTAAAATAGTTTCTATATTAGAATTACTTCATCTTTTTGAATTCATCAGAATAAGACTCAAGTTCTTTTTGAACAGCAGAAATTGCTTTCTGGATTATCTTTCCAGGATTGTCGCCTTCTACATGTAAAATAGGATTCTTTGTTGGATGTTCTCTCTTCCATGCAGCGATTTTAGCGCCTTCTTTGTTACAATAAACTCTTAAAAGTTCAACAACTGTAAGATTGTCCATTTCAACTTCAATCATATTTTTGTCTTCTTTTAGAACTTTGATTTCCATAATGTATTGAGAAAAATATGGTTTTTAAAGGTATTGGTAAAGCCTGTTTTGTTTGGTTTTCTGAAACCGCAAGGTTTTAATAGTGTCCTTTTTTTATACAAGAGTATTAAGAAATGAAAAATAATAAATTTGATTATAAGAAAAATTCTAAATC
>CAZCGJ010000006.1:0-27629 GCA_964498295.1 Candidatus Woesearchaeota archaeon
AGAATATGATGTCAGCAGGACCCGTGTTACCCCGGTTCGATTCCTGGTGAGGGGACTTCTATTTTACCGACGCTGTTTAACGGTTTCTCGACGGTGATTTTAACGACTTTTACGCATGTACCCGTGTTACCCACGACGATACGACTAGGATGAGATACGATAAGATTGTATTATTGCCACAACTATCAGAAATAATTTTCTTGTAGTCATAATTAACTATGTCCACAACCGAAATATTAAAACCAGTCAATAGACTTTTCCACTTCAGATTTTCCTTGTCTAGTTAAATGAGTAAATGTAATTTTATTCTCTTCTAGATTAGTCAACTCAAATCCAGTATGATCACTATCTGAGATTGAATTATATATTGATTTATAGGCTTCTTGATTCTGATAAGATTTATGAGCTCCGAATGTAACTAACTGTCCTTTAGCCATTAATCCATTTTTCTCTCTAACTAATTTAATAGTGTATATAGCATCGTCCCGATATTTGAATGTGGGCATAAAATAAAATGGAAGCCAACCCGGATCAGATCTAGGTAATGAAGGAGGGATCATTATTCCACTTTCTTTACCTTTAATTATAAAGGCAGCTAGTCCTCTCGCTTCATTAATTAATGCGAACTCATCAGTATATGCCACATCTTTCATAAGGTATCTATTCCAACTTGAATCTGGATGAGCATCAACAAGACAGTAGGCTAGCTCGTCAATAATAGAGGTCAGAGGTTTAGTCTTTTTAGCAGGCACACTAAACCTTAAAGGGATTACTCCTGCATTCCACCCTTCTGGAACATCACTCCAAGAATTAAACCAGGAGTCAATTTTTATTTGATTAGGTACTATGTGTTTATATTTTTCCTTTCTAGGTCTAGTCAAGCTACACCTATCGGTTATTACTCTTTGGACTATATCTAATTTCATAATATTTATTGCTTATAGATATTAATAAGCTTTTTTACACAAAATCTTATAGTTTTCGTAAAGTTTATATATAGACAGTTCATATTAACTATATGCGAGATAAAATCTCTAAATTGGACGAGAAAGATCAAAATATTTTGGAGCATTTATTCAAAGATGCAAGATTATCTACAAATAAGCTAGCAAAGCTTGTAGGCGTAACTCAACCAGCAGTTTTTAATCGTTTGAAAAGGATGGAAAAAGAAGGCTTTATCTCTAGCTACGATTCATTAGTTAATTGGCAGACTCTTCCCTTTATAAAAAAAGTTTATTTTTGTGATTTAGATAAAGAGGCAGAAAAAAAGATATCTAATAGTCAAGAGTGTTATGTTCTTATCAAAACTTATGGCACATTTACTCATATGGTCTGGTGTTTTTTTAAGACAAAAAAACAAGTTAAAGAATTTGAGCGACAACTACCAAGGAAAAAAGAAAATATAGAAATAAATAAAGTTTTCACAAAGGGAATATCTTTATTCAATTCTCACATTACTGAGTTAAGCATAGAAAAAAAATATGAAAAGATACAAATTACACCTAAAGACATAAAGGTAATGAAAGCTTTATCTGAGGGCGGGGCAAGAAAGAGTTTAAAGGAATTGTCTAATGAAACTGGATTAAACATAGACCAAGTTTGGTATCACAAAAAGAGATTAATCAAAGCAGGTTATTTTGAGAATTTTGTTGTCCAACCAGGAATTGATAAATTCTTCTTATCTGTGAACAATTTGTTTATTAAAACAAAAAAGAAAGTTAGGTTAGATCAATTTCCCAGAGTCTTCAATCATTTTGAAACTACTGATGGTGTTGGCTGTGTATTCTACTCTAAAGACATAAAAGACTACTTGGAAACATTGGATAAAATTTATGATTTATTTAGAGGAGAAATAAGGGACGTTTTTTTATTCACAAATAAAGAATATATAATTGTAAATAGATATCCGTTTGAATATTTAATATAATCTTAGAAAAAATATGATCCTGTTTAGTCTATCACTTCTATTCTAACTTCAACTAGCATTCCAGATTTAAGTTGCTCTTGCAATAAGCTAGGAATAATTATTACAGCTTGCCTGCCATGTTTGGCGATTTTTTTGGTGATTGTGAAGGTTGTCATGTTAATTCAGTATTCCGCAACCAGCAACATTATCTTCCCTGGCTAATGCTCTTGTTTTGGCAACATGTTTATTTATTTGAGCATAGCTAACATAAGTACTATATCTAGTTTGTAGTTCCGATAGAGCTTCGTAATCGAATGAATCATCATTATCTAAGTCTCCAGGGTATTCCTTTCTGATTCTAGGGTCTGCTCGTAAGTTTTCGAAAAGAGAGCTGCCTATTAATGGAAGCGGTGTACTAACTAGTAATTTTGTTTCAGGATATTTAGCCATTATATTTCTTGCATAGTCGTAAGTATCGTCCATTGTTCTTTCAGATTCGCCTGGTAAACCATAAATAAACGGAATCTGCAACTCTATACCGGCAGAAGATATTGAAGTAATAGCTTGGTCTATTTGTTTTATAGAGTATTTTTTCCCGGCTTGTGTTAGAATATCTTGATTAATAGATTCAACACCCAAAAATATTTCTCTTACATTAAGCTGTTTTAATGTTTCTAATGTCGTTTCATCAATTTGATCTGGACTAGCATAAATTCTAAATCCCATATCTTTCAAATGGGTGGGTCGTTTTTCTAAAAGAATTTGTGGATATTTTCCAACTATGAATGAATCTCCTGTTTCAAAAAAGTAATTTAATCCATATTTAGTATTTAGTAAATCTATTTGATTCCAAACATTTTCCGCCCCCATTACTTTTAGCTTGTGATCCATTGAACAGAAGGAACATCTCTTGTCTATTTCTGCTTTTATACATCCTCTTATTGAAGAAATCGGGAAAGAATTTTGTTTATTATAATTAGGATTAACTATGTGATCCAAATCAAATATTCTATTTAGAGCAACATTTTCAACTGGATTCTCTTTAATTTCTGTTCCATCTCTATAAACAATGTTAGGGATAGTACTCGGACTTTTCCCTGAAATAATTCTTCTTGCGGCATCTTCTCCATCGCCTTTTATCGCATAATCTACAAATGCATGATTTCTTAATATCCTTCCCGCTAGGTGCGTAGCATTTGGTCCACCCATTAAAGTTGTAGCGCCTCTTTCTTTAGCTTCTGCTAATATTCTCAAAGCATTTTCGTGTTTAGAATACCAATCACTAACTCCTACATAATCTCCATCAATACTACTCAAAACCTGTTCGATAGACATATTACTGCCATCAATAATACACACTTCGTGCTTATCTTCAATAGCTGCTGCTATTAATTCTAAACCAATTGGCGCAGATTTTAACCATTGAGCTTCAGGAGTTTTATAGCCTTTATCTGCGGGAGGATGTATTAATTGAACTTTCATGTTCTATTCCAGTATAATTTAACTAGATACAAGAAGGGCGTTTCCATTAAAGCCACAATTGTCTTTACGATAAATGAGCCAATAATTAAAGGAAGCAATGGAGCTAAACCTGCGAAGGCTATTGTTGTAAAGATTAGAGTATTAAGTAATTGACTTAGTATTGCTGAGAAATTGCTTCTTAACCATAAATGCTTTCCTCGAGTTTTGTCTTTTATTTCTCCATAGCACCAGATATTGAAATATTCTGTTACAATGTATGCACTAATTGATGCAAGCATAATTCTCCAACTATTTCCTAAAATTAATACGAAAGCTTCTTGGTTATGCCAGAAATTTGCGGGTGTCAAATGAATAGTAATTTGAATGCATATAATTGCCATTAGCAAAGCTACAAATCCGCCCCAAACCGCTTTCTTCGCTTCTTTCTTGCCAAAAAATTCACGCAAGATATCTGCTATGAGAAGAGTAACAGAGAAAACAACAATCGTTCCGTCTACACTGATTCCGAAAAATGTAAACATCTTAGAGCCAAGCACCGCTGCCAAAACAATACATCCTACATACATTGAAATAAGATATTCATAACCATATTTTTTAGAATGTATTCCTGCAAAGGCTACCATAGATAGTGAAAATAATACGAGCAATATTTCGAAAATCATTTTTGCCTCCGAACTTTTAGGATTCCATTAGGATGTGCGATTCTTCCATTTTGACCAAGTGCTAATTTAGACAGATGGACTTTAAACTCTGGGCTCTGTTCATCGAATGATTTATCTAGGCAGAATATAAATTCTAACCTAAGCTTGTCTTCCTCGGTTGGATTTGTAAAATCTATTTCTTTAATCGAGCTATCCAAGTAGGAAGTTTCTATTTGAAAACCTTCTCTGGTAGCTATTTTAATCATTGAATAATAATCTTCAAAGGTTTTCCAGTGGTCAAATCTCTCATTGGTTAAAAATGGTTTTTGGTGGGCAATTATCTGAGCCATACCCTGTCTTGTTTGCTGAACAAACCATAATTCACCATTTGATTGCAAGATAGATCCTGCTTTTTTTACGAATCCCTCTAAGTCTGAATCAATATATTGTAGGACATGAGAGGCTAATACAAAATCATAACTTTTGGCAGGTTTGAACTCTTCGAATGATAGATTAGTATAATTTATATTTTGTCTTGAATTTTGACTTTTGGCTACAGATATTTGAGCTGGAGACCTTTCGATAGCATCTACTAATGATGTTTGGAATCTGTCTGCAAGGAAAGCAGTATTGACTCCATTACCACAACCAAGATCCAATATTCTTTTAGGATTTGCTTGAAAAGCTCTACTAACATACTCGTGCAATTTTACTTTTTCATCAGTGTTCCTGCAATAAGCAGAATATTGCTCTGCACTTTTGTAGCTATTTTTTATGTCCATTTTGTTTTTATCCTCGTTATTTGCTATAACCAAGTAACAACAAAACTTATTTTGAATGTTTGTCCTACACTACTGGAGGATAATAGTAAGATTTAAATAACTCTAAGTCTTGTCTAAAATATGGATACAAAAGCATTAGAAGACATTGGATTAACACAAGGAGAAATAAAAATATACATGGCGTTATTAGAGTTAGGCAGTAGTTCAGCTGGAAGAATCTTAAAAAAGGCCAATATACAAAATTCTGTTTTTCACTTTTGTGTCAATAGCCTGATAGAAAAAGGATTAATAAGTTACGTAAAGAAAAATAAATTTAGAATATATTCTGCCGCAAATCCAGACAACTTTATAATTTATGTAAAAGATAAACAAAAGCAACTAGAAAAAATTCTACCAGAATTAAAAGCGAAACAGAACTTCGCAGAGGAAAAGCAAGAAACAGAGATTTTTGATGGCATAAAAGGGATAATGACGTTGTTAAATATTTTAATTGAGGACACAAAAAAAGGAGACGAATTTTTAATGTTTACCGCAGAAGCGGAAACAAAAGAAAGAAGCGAGGAAATACAGAAATTCTATGAAATGTATGATGCGAAGAGAAGAGAAAAGGGATTAGTTGTAAAGGGAATTGCAAATTATAAATTGCAATCTATTTTTGAGAAAAGAAAAACTCTCAAAATGAAGTATACTCAATTGCCAGTTCCTGCTAATACTGGAATTTGCAATAACAAAATGGTATTTATCTCCTGGGGAGATAAGCCTACTGGAATTTTAATTAAATCCAAAGATATAGTGGACAAACAGAGAAAATTTTTTAACGCTTTTTGGGATTCTCTATAAATTAATTATTAATTCTACCCCCGAAAGAATATAAACTATAAATAACTTCTATTTATCGACGTAAAACCGAAAAGTATTTATACTAGTGATACTTTCAATAACTAATAATGCATAATCTGGTCTAAGTAAAAAGAAGGGATTAGAAAAAAACTACGTAACCTGGTGAGGGGATGTTATTTTTTCTTCGAAATAAAATAAATTAACCCGTAGTAAACTATTGTTAAGAGAGCTATCGTACTTGAAACTATTATTAACCACTTCCACAAATAGGGGCGCGCCATATGATTTGGGGAGAAATAGTCCCATCCCGGATACTCATTATACTTACTGTATAAATAATCCGCTGAATAAAAATACCTATAACTATCGGATGTAACACAATTATTTTCACCCATAAAAGAACACATAGTTTCTTGGAACTCATATTTTACCGGAAGAAATAATATTATTAGAATACATAGTAAAATGAAAAATTTCTTTGAATAGACTAAGTATCCTACTGACAGACCTACGAGCCAGCTTAGCGATGCACACAAAATAAGAAATGATATAGATCTATCCCAATTAGTTATAAAAAAAATAGATAGTATCCATAAAAAAAAGGCAGCGAAAGAACTACCTATCATAAATTCTATTTTGGTTTTATTATGTTCTTTAAAATAAATAAAAATAAAGAAACTAATTAAGCATAGAGCGAGAAAAATAAGAACTAAGAGACTTATAAAATAAAATGCTTCATTCATAGCTTTATCAACAAACCATTATTTATAAAGATTCTGAAGAATTAAAAATTGAGAAGATCTTTTTGTTAATATAGTGGGTGTTTTTTCTTTAATAGTGTGATTTTACTATCTTCAAAAATATATTCTTTCGATTATACAAATGTATTTATATTAAAAAGAAAGCCTATTTTTATGCTAAATAACATTCAACCAATACGACTTGGAGACTTAGAGTTTACTGCAATCCAGGGCGGAATGGGTGTAGGAATTTCTCTGGATGGTCTTGCTGCCGCAGTAGCAAATGAAGGCGGTGCAGGAATAATTGCAGGAGCAGAAATAGGCGGACTAAAGGGTTACCCTGGAAGTTATGAAGAGTCAAATAGCAATGCATTAAGAGATACAATTCGTTCTGCGAGAGCAAAATCAAACGGAGTTATTGGCGTAAATATCATGCACGTTTTGACCGCTTATCAGTCACTTGTAGAAACTGCAATCGCTGAAAATGTAGACTTAATTATTTCTGGTGCAGGAATTCCTTTAGATCTTCCAAAATATCTTAGAGCAGACAGCAAAACAAAATTACTTCCGATAGTTTCATCTGCAAGACTTGCGGGAATGATGTGCAAATCCTGGGGCAGATATAATCATCTTCCGGATGGAATTGTAGTAGAAGGTCCAAAGGCGGGCGGACATGAGGGTTTTTTAAAAGAACAAATGCACAACCCTGAATTTATAGCGCACGCTTTGGAAAGAATAATTCTTGAAGTTGTAGAAGCAGTAAAACCTTACGAACAAGCATCGGGAAGAAGAATTCCAATTATTGCGGCAGGAGGAATTTTCTACGGAGGAGACATAAAGAAATTCCAGGATCTAGGTGCAGCAGGCGTTCAAATGGCGACTCGATTTGTAACAACAGACGAATGCGACGCAAACATAAGATTTAAAGAAGCTTACTTAAAAGCAAATCCTGAAGATATTGTGATTATTGATAGTCCGGTAGGTATGCCTGGTAGAGCAATTGATAACGAATTTTTAGCATCTGTAAGAAGAGGAGAAACAAAACCGATTTCCTGTGGTTATCATTGTATAAAATCTTGTAAACCGCGAGAATCGCCTTATTGTATTGCCGATGCATTAATCAACGCTCAAAAAGGAAATCTAGACAGAGGTTTTGCATTTTGCGGTTCTAATGCTTGGAGAAATAAAGAAGATGGAATTATCTCTGTCAAAAAACTTTTCGAAAAGTTAGATGCAGAATATGCAAGCGGAAAAACCAGTGAGTAAATATTATGTTTTTGTAGTCTCTAAGTAATAGTAAAAAACAAAGGTTTAAAAAGAAAGAATTCGCCTGGATTTTATGGTAGATTATCAAGCAATGTATGAAGCGGAAAGAGTGAGAAATGGAGAATTAGCTTTAAAAGTAGGCGAACTTGAGAAGACTTTAGCTTCTAGTCAAAAAGTGATAAGATGTTTTTCCCATGATGCTCGTTCAGCACTCTCTGTTGTCAAGTCACAATTAGAATGGGTTCAAATACTTTTGGAAAAAACTGATAAACCTGGAGTCTCTAGTTTGAATGAAGAAGGAGTTGGTTATCTCGCTCTTTCAGAAAAACGTATTATGAGAGTGGCTGATATGTACCAGCAATATCTAGATATGGAAAAAATGGAAAAGGGAGTTTATGTTTTAAAACCTGAAAAATTTAATCTTATTCATGCTCTTAGAGAAGCAAAAGAAGAAGTAGAAGAAGGAGTAATTAAAAAAACAAAGAAACCTGTGAAAATAGTTTACCATGCTGTTAAAGATGATGTTGCAGGAAATTTTGCATCCTTTAACGGAGAAGAAAATCTTATAAGAACTTGCTTTGCGAATCTAATGGATAACGCATATGGTGCTGCACCAGACCACACTGAAGTTCAAGTCACTCTAAAATCGGATAAAAATAATCTTTCTGTTGAAATTGCAAACCAAGGAGTAATTCCAGAAGAAATAAGAGATCCTGAGAAGTTATTCGCTTATGGCACTACTTCTGGAAAAGCAAAGGGCAATGGCATCGGGACTCATACTGCAAGATTATTCGCGAAAGTACATGGAGGAGACATAACATTCGAGACTTGTGATAAAACAAATTCAACAGTATTCAGAGTAACACTTCCAAAAACTCAAGAAAATGAAGATTAAATATTAGGTAACTTTTTAAAAAAGAGATTCTGTGTCTTTACAATCTAATCATAAAATGAAAATTTATCTTATCCGACACGGAGAATCTGAAGCAAATGCTAAAGGTATTCATCAAGGCCAAAGAATTGACACGGCTCTTTCTATTAATGGAAAAGAACAGGCAAAAAAGATTTCTGGAAGGTTAATGAATGAAAAAATTGATGCAATATATTCTTCAGACTTATTGAGGGCGAAAGAAACTGCTGAAGAAATTGCTAAACATCATAAACTTAATTTGGTTTTAGATAGAAGATTAAGAGAGTTTGATATGGGAGATTTTACAGAACTTAAAAACAAATGGGAGATTTTCCAAAAATATAAATCAGAAGAATCAGATAAAACAGGAACTGAAAGATACAAAGTTATTCCTCCAAACGGAGAAAGTGAGTGGCAACATTTTTTAAGAGTGGAAGAATTTTTGAAAGATATTTTAAAAGAGAAGCACGAAAACATAATAATTGTTGCTCATGGTGGAACGAATAAGATATTTTTTGGAGTAATAGGGCATGCTTCAAAAGAAGAGATGTATAATATAGATCAAAGCAATGCTTGTCTCAATGAATTTGAATTTGATGGCAGTTCATGGAAAGTACATAAGATTAACGACATAGAGCATTTTAAAGTTTAGAAAGATTACCTTTTCCAGTCTTCAATCAACTTGTCTTTTTCTGCTTCACCAATAAACTTTTCCTCAACCAAAAACTGCAAGAATGGAATAACCTTCACATTTTTTGGAGCCTTATCAACCAACTCAATATCGATCAAACCTTCTTCTGAAAGAGCAGCCATTGTCTCATCAAAGAAACTTAAAATACTATCTCTTGTAAAAGAATTCTTCATTGTTTCTTCATCAAAAGTTTTAGCATATTCCTCATTTATTTTCTTTCTGGGTAAATTGAAAGGCTTTCCCTCTTCCAAGCCCAAAGAGTCTCGTAGAAATGCCTTAAAATCGAAATTAGGGCAGTTAGAGAAGCAACCTAGATCGGGAACATCGTCTAAAAACTCGGGATTTCTAGCAACTGGGAAAGCTCGGCAAACAATAGGTCTTTCTTTATGTATAGAACATTTATTGTCCTTCAAAAATGGACAAGGTTCCAGTGACAATGAATATCCTGTGCAGAAATATTTTTCGCTCTTTTTATCCAATACTAAATCAATCGGCCCAATTTCAATTCCCCTGTCTGCTGCTAATTTCTTAATTTTTTCAACTTCCCATTCAAACAAGGGTAATCCTTTAGCAGAACTATTTTCATCAGAAATCTTTCTGCAACATTCGCCACAACAAATACACTTAAATTTCAGCCCCATCTCCAACAAGGCTTTTCTCCTTTCTTATAACAAATCCAAAGTAAAATAGCTGTAAATACAAAAATAACTATTAGATTTTTCAACCATTCATGGTCAAAAGTATTCATGCTAAAAAAGAAAAGTACTGCCCATAATAAAATTACTAGCCATCCTTGCAAACTACATGGATACCAACCCCACCCATATCTTTTTGCTTTAAACCACAGCTTGTTTTTCATAAAATACATACGGAAAATGAGATTATAAATCTATCACAAATATACTTATAAAGTGTTTTGAATAAATAATAAAATGGGATATTCAAAGCCTTATCTTCCCCTTGGTATTGCTAGTCTTCGAAAAAATCCAGAAAGAGTTAGAAAAGAAGGTTTACCCGAAGCACTATTTCTATGGGAGCTACCTTATTATCATTTTAGGCAATTGCCAAAAAATATCTCTTTAGAAAAATTCATGAATAACATTAAATCAGGGATGCCCACTTATGTCTACGGAGACTTAAGACCTGATAACCCTTTTTTCGGAGGAGTTTATTCGCCTAATGAATCTTATGCAGTTAAGATTTCTCCAACTTGCATAGAAATTTCGACAAAATCTGAAAATGTCGGAGATCAAATATTAAAATTATTACTCGGTTTAGCTAATAAATCAGTATTATGATTTTTGCTCAGTAGAATCTCCTTCTGTAACAACTTCGCCAATTGTTTTTCTTTCCTTTCTCTTTTTCCAACCAGCAATTGCATAGGGTAATGCAAACATTACTGCTCCAATACTTGCTGCTTCAACAGCAGCGGTTTGTCCCATTACAAAATATCTTGAAATCTTAGCTGTTCTTGCAAGATATTCAGTTACTTCAGGATTTTTATCTTCAATTTCTTTTTGTCTAAGTCCAAGTCTTGCAGCCAAACCTGTAAGATTTCCCAATTGCTCATTTTGTGATGCTGCATTTTCGATTTGTACTCTTTCAAGTTCCGAAACTACCGCACTAGATCTAAAGTCATTTCTATTAAATCCAAATAAATAGTTCTTCTTAGAGTGTTCAATAGCTTCTTTCAACTCTCTTGTTGCAGGACCAATATCGCAATATTCTTTAACAGTTTCGGGTGCATGATTTGCTCTATAATCTAAAAATTTCCAGTGGCCAGCAAAGGTCAAAGTTGCAGCAAAAAGACTCATAACAGAAATATGCGTTCCATATTCACTAATTCTTTTGCCTATGGGAGCTTTAGTTTTAGAAGCTGCCAATTCTTGAACTTCTGTAGAATGTCCACTTGAAATATGTTCTTCAGGTCTCGTATAGTCTGTTGTTTCTTTCATATAAACAAAAAGAATAGTACTCTTTTAAACATTATTACACTACAAGAAATATCTAATTAATCTGCAGATCTTTGTTCAGCTAAAAAGTAAACAGCGTTTGATTCTACTTCATGGATTTGACCATCTTTCTCAAATACAGCTAATGCATTAGGTAGTGCAAACTTTCCAACAACGCCTACTGTAGAGTAAACTATATAGTTAAACATTCTTTCTTCGCCTGCTGACATTTCTCCAATATCCCACTGTATTCTTCTATTTGCAGCATCAATTTTTGTAGGTTTTATGATTGTTGTAAACTTCTCATATATTTGTACAATACCTGGTATTCTATCAACCAAGGATACATTGGAAACATGTCTTCTTGCTTTAACTAATAATTTTATTCTTAATGCGAACTGTCCAGATGATGTCTTAACAGGAACAACTGTCTTAACAACTTCAAGCTTTGTTTGAGTGTATCTTTTTATTCCCCATACAATTACAAGTATAGCTATAATAATTAAAAGAGGAGACAAGTAATTTGTTTTAACTTTAACAGAAAAGCTTTCTGCAGGACCTAACTTTTTACTCCATTTATAAGTAACATAAAGTCCATTTCTAGTAGCTGAATCTGGTTCAACAGTAAATGATGTAAATAATCTGCTGATTATGTCCTTCTTTACTTCAACAACAACATTCTCATTCACATTACCATAATTTATCTTAGAAATATCATTTGTTTTAATCAACCATCCATCAACGACGTTCTTTGTTTCAACTCCAATCTTTTCACCCAAATATATTCTTCCTTCTAATTTTCTAACTCCTCTGTCAGTCTGTATTTCTGCTGTCAATAAATATGAACCTGCTTCAATTCTTTCTAATTTACTCTTTGGAACATCAATGCTGACTTCTGTTTTACTGTTGCCTTTTACACTGAATGTTTGTTCAACATCAAAGAAAACAGAGCTAAATTTAGCATGAACATTGTTTAAATCAATTCCTTCTTTATTTTGTATATAAAATGAAATCTTATCTGAATCTGGACTATTTGCTTCTGAAGAAATTGTTAAAGCATCTTCTACTCTAACCACTCTTACAACCATAGTTCCTTTGTAATTATCTTGGTTATTGTCAATATTTCTTAATTCTACTGAAAAAGCGTATGCTGCTGGGCCTTGTGCAATTAATTCTGTCGTAGGATAAACATCGAAAACCATTGAGTTCTTTCCGCCATTAAGATAGAAAGGTGTGGAAGGGAAAACCTTCACAGCTGTTAATGTATATATTAAATAGTTGCCAGAATTTGCACCACTAATTGTTATAGGTACTTTTGCAGCTTGCGATAATTCAGGAATAACCGCAACATCTAAAGAATCTTGCTTCAATTCGAAAGCAGAGACAAATGATACTAATAAAAACAATGTCAATAATGTTATAATGCTCTTTTTCATGTCCATTTTCATCAGTCCTATTTTATAAATCTTTTTATAGTGATTTATAACTATCTTTTTCCTTCCAAGTTTAAAAATGCCTTAGTTTCCTCGACAAATTTTTGTGCCTTATCAGTTAAAGCGTCCTCGTATTCATCAATAGTTGTCCTCAATATATATTTATCATAAATACCTCGAAGAAATTTGTAATATGGTTGTTTATCCCATGTTTCTTCATAATCTCTTTTTACCTTGCCTTTTATTGTGAGTTTTAGTTCTCCTTTATTCGTCTTTATCTTTTTACCATTCTCTTCTACTTCTACTTCTGCCATTCCTAAAATGTGCCAGTTAACTTCAATAATATATAAGAAATAGTCTGTAATTTTTTTCTTTGCTTTCCATTTAATCAAAATCTCTTTTGCACCGCTTACTTTTTCAGTATATTCGTCTTCTGATAATAAGTATCCTTCGTTCTTAAACCAATTATAACAAAAGTTATACGTATCTGAATAATTGAAAAACCCTTTATGTTTTAAGGTCTGTGCAAAAACTTCTTTTTCTTCACCCATCTTGTTAATATAATAAACAAGGGATATTTAAATGTTTTTAGTATCCACAATCACATACAGGGTGAGGATCATCCGAATCTGCTGTCTTTATCGGAGTTGGATAAATTAAATTCATAATTTCTCGTGAAACCAGTAGATCTTGACTCATTCCGTATGTCTCTATATATATTTGGGGATTTTCTCCATGGTCAAAAGGAATTCGTCCGATTTCGTCATGTGAAAATTTACCTCTAGCTAAAGCATAAGCAAAAAAGTCTGTTCTTGTAACATGGTCTGCATGTTTTGCATAAACTATCTTTCTTCTATCTCTATCCGATGTCATTATATCAAAATCAGATCTTGCTTCTGCAAAGATGTAATCTTCAACTTTTTCTCTTAAGCCTGTTTCATCAATCTGACCCGCATTAAATGCATCAACTGCTTTTGAAAGTTCAATTTTGTGTTGAAATATTCTGTAAACCATAAAAACTTGTCTAATTTTAACTTTTTAATTCTTTCTTAATTACAATATAAATTATTCTTCTATAGTAAATAAATCCTTATAAACTTAAACAAGGTAAAATAAATATGTCAAATCAAATTTCACCAGATAATACTGAACGAACAATGGGTCGTGATGCTCAAAGAAACAATATTTTAGCTGCACGAGTTCTTGCTGAAACTGTAAAAACAACATTAGGTCCTAAAGGAATGGACAAGATGTTAGTTGATAATGCAGGAAATATTACTGTTACAAATGATGGAGTTACTATTCTTTCTGAAATGGAAATTGAACATCCTGCTGCAAAGATGTTAGTTGAAATTGCAAAAACACAGGAATCAGAAGTTGGCGATGGAACAACAACTGCTGTTATGCTTGCAGGAAAATTATTAGAAAACGCTGAAAAACTTTTAGATCAAAAAATACATCCGACTATTATTACAAGAGGATATAGATTTGCAGCTGAGAAAGCTCAAGCAATCTTGAATGAACTTGCAGCAGAAGTCTCAACTGAAGAAGAATTAATCAAAATCGCACAAACTGCTATGACTGGAAAAGGCGCAGAACATGCAAAAGACAAACTTTCTGAATTAATTGTTCATGCAATAAAGGCAGTAATTGATAATGGAAAAGTAAGTTTGGATGATATTAAAATTGAAAAGAGAAAAGGTCGTTCAATTGAAGATTCAGAATTAATTGAAGGAATTGTTTTAGATAAAGAAAGAGTTTCACAAGAAATGCCGTCGAAGATTGTAAATGCAAAGATTGCTCTAATGGATTGTCCTTTGGAAATAAAGACTCCTGAAAGAGAAACAAGAATTTCAATTTCATCTCCAGAACAACTTCAGAGTTTCTTAAATCAAGAAGAAGAAGTTTTACTTGGAATGGTAAATAAAATCATTTCATCCGGAGCGAATGTAGTTATCTGCCAAAAAGGAATTGACGATGTTGCACAATTTTATTTAGCTAAAAAAGGAATTTATGCAGTTAGAAGAGTTGCAAGAACTGATTTACAGAAAATCGCGAAAGCAACTGGCGGAAAAATAGTTTCAAATTTAAAAGAGTTAACTGATAAAGAATTGGGCTTTGCTGCAAATGTTGAAGAGTTTAAAGAAAGCGATGAAGGTATGACTTATATTACTGGTTGCAAGAATCCTAAAGCAATAACTATTCTGGTTCGTGGAGGAACAGACCACGTTATCGACGAAGTTGAAAGAGCTTTGAGAGATGGTTTGGGAGATTTGGGCGCAATCGTTAAAGATCCTAAAGTTGTTGCAGGTGGCGGTGCAATAGAAATGGAACTTTCAAAGAGATTAAAAGAATTTTCAAAAACACTTAAAGGAAGAGAACAATTTGCAGTTGAACAATTTGCTTTAGCATTAGAATTTATTCCTACTACTTTAGCAGAAAATGCAGGTATGGATCCTTTAGATGTTTTAACAGAATTAAAAGTAACGCATGAATCTGGAAACAAAAATCATGGTTTAAATTTATTTTCTGGAAAAATTGAAGATACTATGTCTAGAGGAATTATTGAACCTTTAAGAGTTAAGACTCAAGCAATTTCTTCTGCTTCAGAAGTCGCAATAATGATTTTAAGAATCGACGACGTTATTGCTGCAGGCAAACCAAAACAGAAATCTGCTAACGTGAATGCTATGATGGATTACGAGTAATTTTTCTACAAATATTTAATTTTAATCGCTGTGTGTCGGATTAAATATTCCAATCGTATGTTGAAAGTTTTCGTTGAAGGGATCATTAGCTTCTCCGCAAGAAATTCCTGTCTCTCCAGAAAATTTAGGCGTTACATTAAATTCATGTTTAAGTATCTCTAGCAATGTTTCATATTTTTTAACATCTGTTTGTCTAACTAATGTAACCACTGCCCCTCCTTCTGAAGCCGTCCACTCGAGAGCTCTACAAAAAATATTTGCCCAGCTTTCTAGACCTACAAAATCTGGATTTCTTATGTAAACTAAATCGAATCTTCTATCAAATCTTTCAAATGCTCCGAGCGAACTCATAAAGGGATAGTTTGAAGTTGCGTCTCCTTGATATTGATTAAAAGAGCCATGATCATACCTAAATCTTTCAAGAGTTCTCATGCTGGGAGGCATATCATGAATGTTGCACGCAGCAACTCTTGTTTTTTTGATTGGAATTCCAAACTGTAAAGAGTTGTATACTTTGATAACACTTTTTTCTGTAGGTAGGATTGCTCCAACAGCCATAGCAACAGGTTCTTCGCATGGTTTATAATGAGGAGTTAAAAACTTTTGAAATATTTTTACTTCTGCTTCTTCTAGTTCATAAAAATATAACTCATCTAAGTCGTCTTGTTCTGCTTTTCCTAAATCCATTTTATTTTTAGAATTCTGAGGTGATTCAAAACCAAAACCTCTATAATAAATTAATTTTTATTGTTTTAAAATCTTTGGGTGTAATACTTGTAAATATTAGATACTTTTTTAAAAGATTTCTTTGTGGATTTTTAATGGGAGACATAGACGTTCACTACAGAAATGTTAGGGACATTTCAGATGATTGTAAGAAAAGAAATTTAGTTTCATCTAGAGTGAATTCTTTTTTTGAAGGTTTATCTTTATCTGATTTTTTCAAAAAAGGGGAGCGAACTTTGGACGTAGGTTGTGGTTATGGAAATCTAATTCGAGATTTAGCAAGTGAATATGGGATCATTCCCGTAGGTTTAGATTTATGTGAGCCTACAACAGGTGTAGTTTCAGGGTTCGAATTTCATACTGGTAAGGCAGAAGAGATGCCATTTCAGGAAAATACGTTCGGAGGGGGAGTTTCTTTTCTCACATTTTTCTATATTCCAGACAAATTAAGAGCTTTAAGTGAATTTCATAGAGTCTTAAAACCGGGAGCAAGGGCAATTATAGACTTTGATAATTTAGTTCCCAACGAGTCAGGATCGCAGCTAGTTAGTAAATATACTTCTCCTACCTTGGAAGCTATATGCGCTATTTTTGATACTTACAAACAAGTAGAGATTCAAAAAGCAAATTTAACTAATCGAGATGGTAAACAAACAAGACGTTGTCAAAGAGTAATTCTAAATAAGAAAACAGAAAAATTAGTCTTTCCCGCTTTGAAGGATTTCCGAGCAAATCAAGGAGAGTTTCCCTTTGCATATTCGTACTATTAGTTTTATCCAAATCTTTTTAAATCCTCAAAAGGATAGAATATTAAGCAGTCGTGGTTAAGTGGTAGAATGGGGCCTTGCCAAGGCTTCGACCCGAGTTCGATTCTCGGCGACTGCATTTTATTAAACTTGAAAAGCCCTTCAGTCTTTTTCTAGAAAACAAATTTTAAACAACTAAAACTTCGTTAGCTAAAACTTGATCTAATGTTTGTCTTTTTCTTATTAGATGAAAATTGCCGTTATTATCTATTAAAACTTCCGAAGCTTCAGGATAAGAGTTATAATTTTTTGTAGACATTCCAGCACAATATGCTCCTGCTCCGCCGATAACTATCTGATCGCCTACTTGGGCTTTTGCAAGTCTCCTGGTTCTTAATCCTTCTGAATCTCCCTTTGCAGGTGTTAAAATGTCTCCAGATTCACAACACTTTCCAGATACAATATAATCTTCTTCACCTAGATTTTCAGTCGGAACTACTGTTATTGGATGTTGTGCGCCATATAATGAAGGTCTTGTAACTTCAGTCATTCCAGAATCAGTCATTAAAAAATTATATCCTGGAGTAGATTTAACATCAATAACTTCCGCGACAACTGCTCCCGCATTCGCAACCAAAAATGTTCCTGGTTCAATTTCTAATTTTAATTTTTTCATATGTTTAATTGCCAAATCTGTAAATGCGTCCTTAACAGGTGCTCCACATTTTAATAAATCAGTAGATACTTCGTCGCTCATTCTTCCAACTTTGTATCCGCCGCCGAGATTTAATGCTTCAACACAATTTCCTTGTTTGAGAAGTTTTTCAACAATATCTAAACTCATTCTCGATACTTTTTTCCAAACTTCTGGATCACTTCCAGAACCTATATGTGTGTGTACTCTTTGAATATTCAAACTATATTTTGTTGCCAACTCTGCAGCAGTGTACAAATCTTCATGCCATATTCCAAAACTAGAAGCAGGTCCGCCAGTGTTTGTTCTGTTTGTTCCGCCACTTCCCAAACCTGGATTAATTCTAATAGAAACATTTTGTCCTCTAAAACATTCTCCATAATTTTTCAATTGCGAAAGTGAACACGCGTTATATAAAACTCCTCCCTCTAGTGTTTTTACCAAATTGTCTGGTGTTTTTTGCGAAGTAAGTAAAATATCTTTGCCAGGAATTCCTGCTCTTTTAGCTCTTTCAACTTCATGTTCTGAAGATGCGTCGATTTTAACGCCGAGATTATGGAATATTCTTAAAATATTTGCGTTAGGATTTGCTTTCATAGCATATCTCACAGTTAAACCATAAGCATTAGGAAAAGAAAGTGCCTGTCTTGCTTGATTCTCCAATAATCTTTGAGAATAAACGTAAACGGGTGTTCCAAACTGTTTTGCTATTTCTCTTACTTGTTCAGGACTATCAAATACTGGACTTAAAGGTTCAACAAAAGTATATTTTTCATCAGCCATTTGAATTTACATCCAATGCTTTAATAGTTCTTCTCTAGAATTCTGAGTATAATATGCTGGTGGAATATCTAACATTGTGTGAGGCCCGAATTTTCCTTCATTATTTAATCTAACACATGCTCTTGCGCAAGCTACTAAAATACTTCCAGTTGCCTCAGGGTTGCTTGCCCATTGATTTCTATATTCAATTAATGCTTTGTTGTCCTTTCCTGTTTTCCCAGAAGTCATAACAAAACCGCCGTGAGGCATTGCTTTTAATCTCTCTGCTACTTGTTCAGGAGATTCAATCGTAACAGTGGTGTCATAATCTGAAAAATATTTTGGCATTTCAACAATAGTTTTTCTTACTTGATCTTCATCTGCGCCTGGTTTCAATGCAATGAAACATTCTCTAGTATGCTTTTGTCTTGTTGTTAATTCTGGATTGTTGCCTGCTCTAACTTCATCTAGTGCTTGTTGTGATGGAACTGTATACTGGATTCCGTTTAAAACTCCGTCGACAGATCTAATTGCTTGTGAATGTCCTTGACTAACTCCTTTACCCCAAAATGTATATGCTTTAGAACCTGGGACAAATGCGTTTCCTAAAACTCTCTCAAGAGAAAATGTACCTGGATCCCATCCTGCTGAAATAACTGCAGTGTGCTCATTAGAAACTGAAGCTAAATGCATATCAGTGTCGTATTTAGCGATGTCTGCATGAGTATCAAAACTATCAACTGTATTAAAATGTCTTGCATAAAAAGGACCTTGAGTAGGTAAGTCTGTTGCAGAACCACCACATAATATTGCAACATCAGCTTTTAATCCTCTAAAATCATCAGGTGTATAAATTTGTGACGCAAGAAAATTAGCTTTCATCTCTTCAGGTCTTCTAGAAATTATTCCTGCAAAATTCATGTCAGGATTTCTGTTAATTGCCTCGATAACTCCTCTTCCAACATTTCCATAACCCACAATTGCTATTCTTGTTTGTTCCGAATTCATAACTAATTAAAATAATCCGGGTTTTTAAACATAATTGGTTTTTAATATATATTCAAAATATTATTTTAGATATTTCTCAATATCTTCAATTTGTTGTTTATTCGTAATTCCTAAAATAATAGAATCTGCTCCAGTGCCAAAAGCATCATTTAAACAGAAGTCTAACATATTTTCTTTTCCGATACGAGAGAAAAAACTATCTCTTTCTTTTGTTAGTCTTTCTACATTAGCTCCATATTTTGTTCTAAAGGGAATATTATCTGAGCCGAGTAAGAAACCGTGTAACAGTACTGATCTTAACATTACCTTTTTATTTTTTGATTTTAATAAATCAATTAAACTTCTATTCTGTTTTTGAAGGACATTATAGTGTAATTGGAATGAGTTTAGTAAACCATTATTAAAAATATCACTTCCTTGTTGTGGAGGTTCGAATGGAAGAGAAACTCCCCAGTTTCTAACGATTCCCTCTTCTGAAAGACGATTCATTTCAGCTAATACTTCTGCAGATTCATTCATTCTCCATTGATAATTCCAGTTATGCAGTTGAACTAAATCTAGCGCATCCCTATTCAATCTTTTTCTAGATTCGTCCACACATTGAGAAATCCATTGAGCACTATATGCCTCTTGTAGGCTGCTAGATTTTTTCCTTGCTGGAATTTTGGTTGCTATAAAACTAGTTTTAGGCAATGTAGATAATACTTCTTCTGCATGGCCCAGGCCGTATACTGGCGCAGTATCAAAAGAAGTCATGCCTTTAGCATATGCACTTTGACACAAATCCTTACAATATTCATTGGAGAATCCTTTCCATTCAACTAACCCCCATGTACCAAAAATTATTTTAGGCAGGTTTAGTTCCATTTAATGTCTCCTGTATTTTTTGAAAATAACTTTGTAAATCTATTTCCTGCTGACTATTAAAAATACTTACTATATTTTCTGTACCAAATCCAAAACTTACTGGAACTGCTTTTGAAGAATGATAAATTCCGCCTCTTTCGTGAGTAAACATTCGCATAGGAAAACCATTTACACTTACGCAGTTGTTCATGAATCTTCTGGCATCGTAAGAATAAACGTCAGGTACTGCGAATTCCGGATAAACAAATCCTTGTTTTCTATCAAAATCTAAAATTTCTTTTTTTATCTGCTCTTCTTGATCTTTGTCTGGAAGAACATTTTCCCCTCTCATTTCTGCATAGCCGAGTGCATAGAGATGTTTTAAAAATTGAGTAACTCCTAATTTATTGTGCACCCAATCTCTCATTTCTGCAATTTGTTGAAAATTGTCTCGTAAAATCATAGTCTCGAGTCCTAAGCAATCCGAATCTGCACCATAAACTTCAAATGCTTCAATAATTCCCACAGGGATAGTATTTCCATGCAATGTACCATATCTGTAACCTGAAAAATTCTTTGTAGGACTTTTTCCAGAAATAATGCTGTCGTTTAATTTCGGATCTAGAGATTCGAGTTTCATGACTAGATTAATTTGTCTTTTGTGAAGTTCTTTTAAAACAGGCCTTGTTAGGGTTGTTCCATTAGTGTATGTAATAATATTCATGTCTGTTTCTCCGGCTGAGTCTATAACATCTAAGAATCTTTGAGGAGATAATAGGGGTTCTCCATTACCGCACAAAAAAAAGGTTTTTGTTCCAATTTTTGACAATTGTCTAATCATCTCCGAAATGTCTCTATCCGTAATTGGGCGAAGTCTCCTGTCAAAGTCAAATCTTACATCATCTTGGCCACCCTTTGTTGCACAATAAACACAATTAGCATTGCATCCTCCGCGTAAATTTATATCAAAGTCTAAAGGGTATTCTCCTTTCTCAATAAATGAGTCTATTTCCTTTTTATCAAATGTATATGCTCTTATGGTTGGAAGGTCTATATTCCACTTACTATTCTGGTATTTTAAAGATCGCATAGTAATAAATAATTCAATAGTAATGTTTATATATATTATTATTTTTACCATTTTATAATAGTTACCTACTATAAGAGAAATAACAATGAAAATAGTGCTTTGCGGAGGAGGGGACATAGTTAACGGGGATCTTGAAGAAGTAGATAGGAAAGTAATCCAAGATTCAAATAACAGAAATATTTTTGTTCTTGACATTAGCACAAATGATTCTACGAAAATTAGTTTATATAAAAAGTTTCTATTGGAATATTTTCCAAAACTGGGTGGAGAAAAGTTAATTTTTTTTTCAGATATACAAGAAAATGAAATAGGAAAGGCATTGGATGAATCAGGGGTTGTTTATTTGCCTGGCGGAGATCCATTGATACTTCTTGAGAATATATTAAAATTCAAATTAGATAAATATTTTAATAATTTTAAAGGAACTTTACTAGGGAATAGCGCGGGAGCATTAATTTTATCTAAAACTCTAATTGTATCTAAAGATGATAATTTTAAGGAAACAATCACAAAGCCAGGACTGGGCATACTTCCATTTTCGTTAGAAGTACATTATGATGGGCATCAAGATTCTGAACTAAATAATCTGAATTTAATCGAACCTCTTTATGTTATCCCGGAAAAATCTTTTATTATTGTAAGTGAATCCGGTTTGATTTTCGGACCGAAAGCAAGTAAATGGGAGTCTAAATCGCTATGAAAAAAGGTTGGGTAGATCAAAAGGTGAATGAATTATTAGACAGAGGATTAAAAGATTATGTCTGTGCTTCAGGCATAAGTGTCTCGGGTATTTTACATCCTGGTAAATTAAGAGATATTTTTATTGCTAATCAAGTACATAAAGGACTTTTGTCTAATGGAAGGAATAGTGAATTGGTGTATTTTATAGATGATTTTGACAGACTACCCAAAGCTCCTATTTGGATGCCAGGTTACGAAAAATATGTCGGAATGCCCTATTGTGATATCCCTTCTCCAAATCCGGGGCAATCATTTGTGGATTATTTTTTCGAAAGTTTTCAAAAAGGTCTAAAAGAATTAGATATTCATCCACATTTAATACACGAATCAGAAAGATATCGTGCTGGATTTTATAATGATGAGATTAATTTAGTCCATAATAATGCTTCTCGTATTGCACAGATTGTTCAGTCAATAAAAGGCAAACCGGTAGATGAATCTTCGTTGTTTCATGCATATTGTGAATCTTGTGGAAAAGATAGTCCTACAGATAAGAAGTTAAATTCTGACAAGACGTTTGAATATACATGTGCTTGCGGGCACGAAGGCAGTTGTTCTATCTTTGAGCCTGGAAGAGTAAAAATGTCATGGATAGTTAATTGGCCGTCTAGGTGGAATAAGGAAAATACTTCTTTTGAACCAATAGGTGCTGATCATGCCTCGCCAAATGGGTGTTTTGACATTAGCAAGGAAATTTATAGATCTGTCTTCGGCAAGAATACTCCAGTAACACAACGTTATGAATTCATTAAATTACCTTCTGGACAAAATTTATCCAGCTCTGGCACAAAAGTCTCTTTGGAAGATATGATGGCGGTTTATGATCCTTCAGTGGTTCAATGGATTTTTGAATCAAGACATCCAGAAGTTGCATTTAGTATTGATTTAGCAAATCCATTTGAAACATATAATAAAGCCGACCAAGAAATCAAGACTGATTTACCTTCATTTAAAGAAATAGTAAGGACGTTACAGTCTAATCTAGGTAGATATCCAACAAGCAACACTATGTCTGAGGATTTACAAAGAAGAGTTCAAAGGGCTCAGCACTGGATTGCAAAATATAGTCCTTCAAATACTTCTCAGCAGTTTTTGACTGTTCCCGGATCAAAAGTTTTATCAGAGCAAGATCTTGCTGTAAGAAGAAAAATAGTAGGGTTGGTTGGGTCCGCACTAAATGAAACAGAAATAGAGGAAGCTGTTTATGCAGCAATAAGGCAAGAAAAATTAGAAGCTAAAGCGCAGTTTCGTTCAATTTATGAAGATCTTTTTGGAAGGCCATTCGGTCCTAAACTGTCAAAGATTATTTGTGCCGGAGACAAAGAAATACTAAATAGACTTTTACTTAGAACATGAAAAACAGCGTATTAGAATCTAAAGAATTTCCAATTAAAAAAATTCATTTTGGGAATAATGAAAGACAATACTATACTGTAAGTTTTTATGATAATGAAGATAATTCAATCAATATATGTGCTTCTTCTCAGATTGGTTGTCTAGAAAGATGCCTATTTTGTGCAACAGGAGATTCTCCATTTGTTAGAAATTTAACTGCATCAGAAATATCGGAGCAATATGCTGCGGGCATCTCAGTAATGGCAGATAAAGTAGGGTTGAATGATCCTCGTTTATTATACATCATTATGGAAGGGATGGGAGAGCCAAGTTTTAATTTACAAAATTGTTTCAATGGTTTGTCAGATGCTTTCAAAAAAGGAACTCTGTCTAAGTTTGATGAAGTTCAGTACAGAATTAGTACTGCAGGTAATCCTGGAATGATTCAACCATATAAAGATTTTATTGGAGGTTCTGCAACAGAAATGCCTTCTGTAAACTTTCAATTTCAGATTTCATTGCATAGTCCTTTCGATAGCGAAAGAGCGTATCTTATTCCTGGAATTGGGGCTAAATTTGCTTTAAAGGATACTCTTCCAAGATTCTCTGATTTAGCTAATTCTTTAGGGCAGAAGTTAAAATTAAATTATTTACTATTAAATTTTCCGAACGGACAAAATAATTATTCATCAAAACATGCGGAAGAATTAGCAAGAATATTAAATCCTGCAGAAGCAAGAATTAAATTGACTAAGTATTCAAATACTGGTAAAAAATTTAGTTCACCGAATGATGAAACTTATTTAGAGTTTAAAAAGAAACTAGAAGGTTTTGGATTCGGAGTTGTTATTCGTGAGCTTTTCGGAGAAGATATTTCTGCAGCTTGCGGAATGTTACATTATGAACAACAATAATTTCTAAGAATTTTCCTTTGACTTGCTCTAAATCCCGAAAACATTTCTAATAAAACTTGAGAATTTTAATCTTTCTTTTTTTTCAACTTTCTTTACTTTTTCAACACCGCTCTTAATAGCATATCCTAGTCTTTCTTTTCTAAAAAACAAGTATCCCCAAGAACCAATAGAACCCCAGATTAAATCTTGCATAGTATCGTCTATCCTAGACATAATAAATGAATTTCCACTCAAAACTCCTTGAAACTGAACTCCGAAAAATACATCAGAAACATATTCTGCAATTTCCCAAAGACCTAAACAACCCAAGACAGCTAGAAAAACAGCATCTCTATTTAAATGGGAATTATCTTTAAAATAATCAAAAATAATAGCTGTTAACAAAATACCTAATAAAAAATGAAGCATTTTATCATAGAATTCTATTCCGGAATAATATATTACAATTTCGCCAAGCAGATTTGCACATAAAGAAAGGTTTATCCAGAACATATATTTGTCGTCGATATTTTTCATCTTCAATATCCATGCTAAAATTATAGAGGAAAAGAATGATGCAAAAGCAACAAGCATAGTGCTTATTCTTTCAGTTTCAATAAAAAGTAGAACAACTCCCGTTATTAATAATGTATAAAAAAATACCTTATTAAAAAAATTCATCACCTTATGCATATATATTGGATGTAAAAGTTGTTTAAAAATATTGTCTTTCTACGTACATTTAAATAATCTTTACACTTTAAATAAATATGAGCGGTCCGGGCGAAGGAAAAATTCTTTTAGGAAAGGCAAACGTTTACATTCATGAAAAAGGAAAATCTGGTGCAAGCGTTACACACTTAGATATAGAATTGGACGAAATAAATGATATAATAAAACCGGGGGAAGCAAGCTATGTTGGAAGCAAGGAAGGTGGAGTTTTCATCGGACTAAAAAAAGAAATGATTGAAAGAGCAGAAAAGATCATTAAGAAAAAATAAAACAATTTAAAAACTTATTTTAGCAATAAGCAGTATGGTTGGTTCAAAAGAGAGGGTTACTATTGTAATTATTTTTGCAGCAATATTTCTCTTAGCAGCTGTTTTTCTTTTATGGATCCATAATTCTACGGATTTGCTTTCTGAAAAAGTAAAGAACATTCGTAATACAAATCAAATATCTGAGCATAATTGTACAAAAATAGAGCAAGAAGCTAGGTTTTGTTCACTAGAATATTTTCCAGTTTGTGACAATACTGAAAAATCATATTCAAATGGTTGTTGGGCTTGTGCATCTGGTGCGATAAATTGGACTAGTGGCGAGTGTTAAAATTATCTTCTTACTTCAAACCCTCTGACTGTCGGCGGTCTTCCTTGATATTCTTCTGGTAAATTACATATATATGCACTTATTTGTTGTCCTTGGTAGGAAGCAGTCATGACTATTCCATTATCTACACTTAGCATTTGCTGAAGTTGCATGCCTTCTTCTGTAAAGTTAGAAATTAAAGTTTTTCTTGCCTCTCGTCTCACATCTTCAGAGTTATCTAGCACAGCCTGGAAAATAAGTTTGACGATAGCATCATACTCTTTAGGTGTTTCTTTCATATGTTCTTTCAGGTCAATATCTAGTGTTTGTTTTTCGCTCATGAAATTTAGAGTAAGTTCTCTTTCTTAAACTTTTTTATTGTAACTCCTTTAAAATTACTATATTGAATATATTTAAAATCTTAAAATTCTATAAAAAAAGATGAAAACACTGATATTTACAGATAGTCATGGAAGAGCTGAAGGCGTATCCAATTTAATAGACTGGGCAGTACAAGCCGAAGGCATTGAGAAGTTAGTCTCACTGGGAGACTTAGATACTCCTGATGTATTGAGAACATTTTTGCAAAAAGCAACACAGCATAATTTACCTTACCGACTTGCAATAGGAAATCATGATTATCATTATGTTGTCAAACATTGGGGAACGGGCAGTCATGAAGAAGCTAAATATAGTGCATCAGATGCGATTAGCGACTGGGATATGTCTCCAATTGAAAAACAATTCATTTTAGATGCAAATGAAGGAAAAAATCCTTGCGCAGGATTAATTGTACCTGACCGAGAAATTGTTTACGCACATGCATCTCTAAGGGATATTCCAAGTGAAGAAGTTCCAGAAGTTACAGAGATAGTCTGGGGATATTTATTCAGAAGTGCAGCAAAAATAGATGCCAACTTTGAAGAAATGGCAAGGAGAGATGATTTCAGATTATTTTTTAGAGGTCATGATCATCAAAGTGCGATATTCACACAAGAAGGGAACTTTACTAGAGATTATTTTGGCTATTGGGGAAAACACAAAATAGATATTGAAAACTCTAGAACAATTGTTAATGTCGGAGCATTTCTAGATGGAGAATTTGCTTTATACGATGATAAAAATCAAGAAGTCGAATTTAGAAATTGGAATTTTGAAAAAAAAGAACCTAATTAAAATGATATACACACGAACCTATCGCGTAAATCGTCTGATGCATTTCAGACCATGTACTGAAGCTTCAAAAGCAGTAGAGGTACTTCAAAGAGATTGTAATGGTTTGCAAGTTGTTTTAGAAAATGAGAGAACTGGAATAATGGTTGAAGGCTCTGGGATGATAAAATATATACTTGAACTACAACCGCGTATTGGTGATCAAATAAGAATTAGTCTATTTGGAGATTTTCCTGAAGTACAGCTAAGGACTGGTTCGGCAAGCATCGGAGAGGCATTCTCTTCATTCGTAGAAATTCCCGTTATAGACACATATGATTAAATTTCTAGAAAGAAATAGTTTTCACTGAAAATATACAACTTTTTCACCACAATATTTATAAAGCAATTTTTTAGAAAAGAGATTATGAACAAATACGTTTATTTATTCAAAGAGGGAAAGGCCGAGATGAAACAACTTCTTGGCGGAAAGGGTGCTAATCTAGCTGAAATGACAAACATTGGTTTGCCTGTTCCATCTGGTTTTACAATTACTACTGAAGTCTGCGATTACTATTACAAACATAATAAACAATATCCGCAAGAAATGGACCCTCAAATAGACGCTGCCATTAAAGTCCTTGAGAGCCAAGTTGGGATGAAGTTTAACGACAACGTTTCACCGTTGTTGGTTTCAGTCCGTTCTGGAGCTGCTGCTTCAATGCCTGGTATGATGGATACTATTCTTAATTTAGGTTTAAACGATAAAACAGTTGAAGCTCTAGCAAAGAAAACAAACAATCCCAGATTTGCTTACGATTCTTACAGAAGATTTATTCAAATGTTCGCAGATGTAGTTTTAGAAGTTGATTATGATTTATTTGAACATGCATTAGACAATTTGAAAAAAACAAAAGGCATTAAATTCGACACAGAATTAACAGTTGAAGATTTGAAACAACTTATTGTAACATACA
>CAZCGJ010000007.1:0-25834 GCA_964498295.1 Candidatus Woesearchaeota archaeon
GGTTCTTACATGTTCTTTAACTAAATCTGAAATAGGAGGTTTTTATGAGCTTTGAGACAATTGAGCCTAAAGAAGCGCGACATGTTCCAGGCAGAGAAATTTATTCTTTTAGAAGAGACGGAAAAATAACTCTTAAGCCGGGTTATTATTACGCAGTTATTGCTAACAGCCCGCCAAGCGGAATCGTTATGTCTAAAGAAAGATTCCCCGGATCTGAGCCTGTTGGCAAATATGCTAATTACAGAATAGGCAAAATAGTAGATACTAGCGACACGCTTGCATTCTACTATCCTTTTCCTGTATAGAACAGTTTAAAAAGTTTAGAAATTGGAAAGAAATATGGAAGAAGAAAAAATAGATTTTGCAAAGATAGAAAAGAAATGGCAAGATAAGTGGGCTGCTGAAAAAGTTTTTGAGGCCAACCCAGATAAAAGAAAAAAGTTTTTTATGAATTTCCCATATCCATATATTAATTCTTATCTACATTTAGGTCATGCATTTTCTTCAGTGAGAGTAGACATTATGGCGAGATACAAAAGAATGAACGGATTTAACGTACTTTTCCCGCAAGGATGGCATTGCACTGGAACGCCCGTCTGGGCAGCTGCACAAAGAATAAAAGAGAAAGAACCAAAACAGCTAGCAATTCTTAAAACACTAGGATTCTCAGATGAAGAAATATTAAAATTTTCAGACGTTAAACACTGGATAGAGGTATTTGTTCCTGCTGCACAAATAGACTTTGCAAGAATCGGAAATAGTATAGACTGGAGAAGAAGTTTTATTACTACGGATTTAAATCCGCATTATGACAAATTTATTAGATGGCAATTTAGAAAACTAAAGGAAAAAGGACTTGTTGGCACGGGTGAATATCCTGTTGTTTGGTGTCCAAAAGACAACATGCCAGTAGGAGATCATGATAGGGTTGAAGGCGAGGGAGAGACAACACAGGAATTTTCTTTATTGAAATTTAAATTCGATGGCGGATTTTTAATTGCTGCAACGCTTAGACCAGAAACAGTTTATGGTGAAACAAATTTCTGGGTTAATCCTAATGTAGATTATGTACAGGCAAATGTAAACGAAGAAAAATGGATCATTAGTAGAGAATGTTTTGATAAATTAACAATACAAGGAAAGAAAACAAAATTATTGAAAGAAATTAATGGAAAAGAATTAATTGGAAAATATTGTGAGGCTCCATTAATTGGCAAAAAAATTATAATTTTACCCGCACCATTCAGCGATCCTAAAATAGGCACTGGACTAGTTACTTCCGTTCCAAGTGATGCACCTTATGATTATGTTGCATTGAGAGATTTACAAGAAAATGAAGAAGAAATGAAAAAATACGGACTTAACTTTGAAGAAGTAAGAAAAATTAAGCCAATACCTATAATTGATTCAAAAGAATGGGGCGACATGCCTGCGGTAAAAATTGTTAACGACATGCAAATAAAAAATCAAAATGATCCCAAGCTAGAAAAAGCAACCGAAACCATATACAAAGCAGGATTCTATTCTGGAAAAATGAATTCTAATTGTAAAGATTTTGTAGGAATGCCCGTTGCAGATGCAAAAGAAAAAATGAAGGCATTGATGAAAGAAAAAAAATTACTTGAACCATTTTTTGAATTGACTGGCAAAGTTGTTTGTAGATGTTTGACTTCATGCGTTGCAAAAACCGTTTCAGACCAGTGGTTCTTGAAATATGGTGATGCTGAATGGAAAAAACAAACACATGATTGTTTAAATAAAATGAACCTTTATCCTGAAGTTGTAAGACCTCAGTTCAAATATGTTATTAATTGGTTAAAAGAATGGGCATGTACACACCATCATGGAACCGGCACTAGGTTACCTTGGGATGAAAAATGGATTATCGAAAGTCTTTCTGACTCAACTATTTATATGGCATATTACACAATTGCACACTTGATAAAGAAGTATCCTGTTGAAAAGATAGACGACTCCTTCTTTGATTTTATCTTCTTAGACAAAGGTAAGGGAGATAAAGAAATGCAAAAAATGAAAGAAGAATTTGAATATTGGTATCCGTTAGATATTAGAAGCTCAGGTAAAGATTTGGTTCAAAATCATTTAACTTTCTGTATGTTTAATCATACTGCAATCTTCTCTGAAAAATATTGGCCAAAAGGATTTAGCATAAACGGATGGCTACTTGTAAACGGAGAAAAAATGTCAAAATCTAAAGGAAATTTCTTTACAATACGACAAATATTGGATCAATATCCTGCAGATGTAATCCGAGCAAATTTAATATACGGTGGAGAAGGCATAGATGATCCTAATTTTGACTTGAACAATGCAAAGGGAATAAAACAGAGATTAGAACAATTTTTAGAATTAGTTGAAGAGTATAATAAAAAAACTGGAAGTCAAACTTTAACAAAAGAAGATGAAGAATTTATTTTAGTATATAACAAATATTTACTTGAAGGAACCAAGGCAATGGAACAAATGCTTTTTAGAACTGCTTTCGTAAATTTATTTTACCAGATGCAAAAAGCATTGAAAGACTATCTCAATAAAGGAAAAGTTAATCCGTATGTCATGAATAAATTTATTAAAATTCAAACTGAAGTTCTTGCTCCCTTTTGCCCACATATTGCAGAAGAAATTTGGGAGAAATTAGGCAATAAAGGATTCATATCAGTTGCAGAATGGCCAAAACATGAGGAAGTGAAGAAATCTGTAAAAAGAGAAGATGTTAATGAAAAGATAATAGAGAATATTAAACCACTTATTGATAAAATCTTGTCTGCACAAAAGGTAGAGAAGATTTATTTGTATGTAATGCCCTTCGAGATTAAACAAGTTGATGTAAGCAAGATTGAAAAGGCACTTGGAAAACCTACAAAAATCTTTGCAGTAAACGATTCTGAAAAACATGATCCAGAGAATAAGGCTAAAAAAGCACTCCCTGGAAAACCTAGTATTTTTGTGGAGTAATATTTAAATAGTCTAAATATCTATAGACTTTATGCAAATAGGTATTTTGAAGAAGCCACAGCCAAAAGAGTTTAATGAGATGGGTAAGGCTGAAAAGAAAAATTTTCTTGCTTGTGATTTAATCGAGAGAATGATTAGAATTGAACAAAAAGTTAGAGGTTCTATGGGCGAAGGCGTCGTACCATATCAACAAACTGAGTATTTTAGAGAATTAACACCTGGCGAAAAGAGAAAGTATATAGAATATTTAGAGAATAAAGAGAAAAAGAAAAAATGGAAATTCTTGCCTTTTGTTTTGATACCCGGAGCAGGAGCTTTTGTAGGTTTAAGAGTTACAGGAAATGTAGTTTCTGAAGGACAAAGCGTCCAGCCCATTAACTTGATACTATTGGGTGTTTTTCTAGCAGTAGTTGTTGCATATTGGATATATATTCTTTCAAAAAGAAAAAGATTTAGAAGACTAGATAGACATTTTAAAGTAATTGAACATATTATTGCGAAGAGAAGAGTAAATAGAAGATAATTATTTTTAATTTAAATTTAATTTTTAAAAAGGAGGTGAAAGATGGCTGGAGAAGAATTAATAGGTGCAGGAATTATTGCATTAGTGATGGGCATGATAGGATTTCTTTTTATAATATTCGCGGCAGTTTATGTATATATGAGTTTAGCCTTTATGGCAATTGCTAAGAAAGCAAAATTAGATAGTCCTGGATTAGCATGGATACCTGGCGTAGGTCCTTTAATTATTGCATTCCAAACCGCAAAGATGCATTGGTGGCCATGGTTATTATTAATAAGCTTATTATTAATGTGGATACCCTTTATTGGAATATTAATATATTTCATTGCAATAATAACATTTGCAGTTTATGCAATAATTTGGCAATGGAAAATGTTTGAAGCAGTAGACAAACCAGGATGGTGGATATTATTAGCTTTGATTCCTTTTGTAGGAGGACTAGTATATCTTATAATGGTCGGAATTGCTGCTTGGAGCAAGAATTAAAACTAGCGTCTTGAAAAAAGACGCTTTTTATTTTTTTTATTTTTAGAATTTTATTCACAAATAGCCTTGATTCTTCGTATGCCACTTGCAGAAGATTCTTCTTTTTGTATTTTAAAGCTACCTAGTTCAGAAGTATTATTTACATGAGGACCCGTACAAATTTCCTTACTTACTACTTCTCCTTTTTTATCCAAGATAGTATAAACTGAAACAATAACCGGATATTTTGTTCCAAATTCTGCCTGAGCACCTTGTTTTGTTGCTTCAGATAATTTTATTTCTTCTCTTTTTACTTCTAGTTTTTGTTTGATTTTATCGTTGATCCAGTCCTCAATTTCCTTAATTTCTTTTTGCTCTAATTTTCTTGAAAAATTAAAATCAAACCTTAGTCTTTCCGGATTGATGTTAGAACCTTTCTGTTTTATTTGATCATCTTTTAAAACAACTCTTAATGCTTGATTAAGCAAGTGTGTTGCAGTGTGTAATTTTTTTGTTGCATCGCTATTATCTGCAAGACCTGATTTGAAAGTTCCTGATGAGGAAGTTCTTGATAACTCTTGGTGTTTTTTTAGTTCTTCTTCAAAACCTTGGATATCTACAGAAATATTTTTCTCTTTTGCAAGCTCTTCAGTCATTTCTATTGGAAAACCGTAAGATTGATATAATAAAAATGCAGATTTTCCGTCGATTATTTCTCCAGGAAGTTTTTCGAATTCTTTTATTCCTTGCTCTAAAGTTAAATTAAACTTTGTTTCTTCCTTTTCTATTTCATCCAAAATTTCTTGTTTTTTTGCTTGAAGATTTTCATAATCTGGATAAATTTCAAAAACAGTTAGACAGACTTTTCTTGTAAATTCTTTTAATCCTAAATTTCTTCCATGTCTAATTGCCCGTCTAATTAATCTCCTTAAAACATATCCTCTTTCAGTATTACTTGGCAAAACTCCGTCGGAAATTATGAAACAAGATGCCTTTAAGTGGTCTGCTATAATTCTCATTGATTTTTCATTTTCAGAATATTTCTTCCTAGATATTTTTTCTATTTCCTTAAGAAGAGGTTGCCAAACATCCGTCAAATAATTATCTTCTAAGCCATTTAAAACTGCAAGAACTCTTTCTAAACCTCTGCCATTGTCAATATTCTTTTGTTTTGCAACAACATAAACTCCTGGAGAAGTTTTTGTAAAACCCATGAGAACATCATTCCAGATTTCTACCCAGTTATTATCAGTTGGATCAAATACCTTTGGAACGGGCACGTTATTTAATTTCCAGTAAAACATCTCAGTACATGGACCGCAAGGAGTATTATTACTGGGGTGCTCCCACCAGTTACTTTCTAAAAACGCAATTTTTTCTTTAGGAATTCCTACATCCAACCAAATTTTCTCTGACTCGTCATCTTTAGAAGAATCTTTGTTTCCTGCAAAAACTGATACTGCTAATCTCTTCTTGTCAAGTTTTAGAATCTCTGTTGCAAACCCGTAACTCCATTCAATTGCTTCTTTTTTGAAGTAGTCCCCCAATGACCAATTGCCCATCATCTCAAAGAAAGTATGATGGTAACTATCGCCTACTTCATCAATATCGCCTGTTCTGATACATTTTTGAACATCAACTAATCTTTTTCCTAATGGATGTTTTTGTCCAAGTAAAAATGGAACTAGAGGATGCATACCTGCAGTTGTAAATAAAACAGTAGGATCATTTTCTGGAACTAAAGAAGAGGATGGAATCTCCACGTGGTCTTTCGACTTGAAAAATTCAATATATTTTTTAATTAATTCTTGTCTTGTAATTGCCATAAAAATTATTGAGAAATAAGGTTTATTAAGATTTCGCGTCAGCCAAGTTCTTTTATTCTTCGATTCAATTCCATCAATTCTTTGTCCAAATCAGAAACATCTACTTCTTCTTTAATAACTTCTTCTTTAGGATGCTTAGGAGCAATTAATTTTTGCTTAACCTTTTCTACTTTTTTAGATAGCTTGTTTTTTAAGTGTCTAGGCATTTCGTGGTCTGGCATTTTTTCTTCAAGCCTTTCAGTTATAAATTCCATAGAAGAAACTAGATGAGCAAGATTTGCCATTAACCTTTTTTTATGAGATCTTAAGGCATGAAGATTTGCTAATCTTTTTTGTAATTGAATTATCGCTGATTTGCATTGCAATAGACTTGCCTTATTATACTTATATTCTGGACCTTCAAAAGAAATATAGACTTGTCTTTCTTCCATTAACTGTTGTTAGATTCTATTAAAAACATCCAGCTCTATCCTGTTTATTCTGTTTTTAATTTCCTCTAAAGTTTTGTTTATTTCAGTTATCTCTTCGTCTTCTTTTAATTTTATATCAGTTATTTTATCAATCACTTGAGTAATTTGTTTTAAGTCTCTCTCAATTTCTTCTACATCTCTTTTTGCAGAATTAAATTTATCAATTCTTACGAATATTGATTCACTAGCGTCTTTCTTCACTGTTTTTTCTTCTTGAGGTAACATTTGAGGAGCCGGTTCAGATTGTTGAACGAATGGATTCGCCATTGGTGTAGGCCTAACTGGAGGTTCAGGTAGCGTAGTTGATGTTACAGGTTTGGGAGCGTATTTAGGTACTTCTGGCAAAGGATTTTGTTGAGGAATAGTTGGTAATGAAGGCAACATAGAAGATTTTTGTGGAATAGGTTGCACTTGAGGAGAGCTCATAGGAGGTATAGTAAAATTCTCTGAGGGGCTGTTTGCAGCCCCCGAATCACCACCTATTTTCTCAGAAGAGTCTATCGCTGATTTTATTGCCTCTTGATTACTAGCATCACGTGCATCTCCTGCAGTAGCAGGCAAATCTATTGGAGGTTTTGTAGAAGCAGAATTAATAGAGGGCAGTTGTGGAACTGGAGGTATTTCAGGGATCTCATCGCTAGATGATTTTTTCTTAAAGAAACTCATGCTTTTGGAAGAACAACTTCTTTTTTATAGGTTTATATTAACTCTCTAGTTACTACACTCTTAAACGAAAAGTATTTAAGACCAACGATTAAGGTATTGTAATGCAAATTAATATTCTAAAGAATCTCGTTGATGAAATGGCAGGAGTAGGCACAGGCACAATTGTTGATATTTTATTTGATAAAGACGATGTTAATGAATTTTTGATTGCTAAAAAGATGGATTTGACGATAAATCAAGTTAGAAATATTTTATATAAACTTTCTGCTGAAGGCCTCGTATCATTTACAAGAAAAAAAGATAAGAAAAAGGGGTGGTATATCTATTTCTGGACTCTTGATAAAGAAAAATGTCTTAGAAAGATCGAAGGCGAGTATATCAAAAAATTGTCTGAATTAAAACAAACACTTTCAGATAGAGAAAATAAAAGATACTATATCTGTAAAGGATGCAATATCGAAGTTGGAGAAGAAAAAGCACTTGAGAGCGATTTTTCATGTGATGAATGCACAGAAGTTTATGCTTTAGTAGATAACACTAATGCTATTAGAGATATCAAAGGTAAAATAACTAAGAAAGAAAATGAATTGAAAGAGATAAAGTCAGAATTGGAAATGGAAAGAGAAAGGCTCGATAAAAAGAAAGAAAAGAAAAAAACAGCAACTGCCAAGAAAGAAGCTAAAGTAAAGGCTAAGGCAAAACTTGAACGGAAGAAAAAAAATGATTCTAAGGAAAAACCAACTTCAAAAGGTAAGAAACCTTTAAAAGCCGCTATGAGTAAGAAGAAGTAATGGGGCGAGGAATTTTGAATGGATATACAGGAATTATTGTTGCAATAAATGTTGTTGCATTTGTAGTTTATTTAATATTATCTTATATCTACGGACCTATTGCTATGGGTTATTTATTGTCTATTCAGCCCAGTATGATTTTACAAGGGAGACATTTGTGGACATTTATTACGAGTATGTTTCTTCATGCAGGCCTAGGTCATTTAATTGCTAATATGATTTCACTAATTTTTATAGGCGGATTTATAGAAAAGCTAATCGGTAAAAAAAGATTTTTGTATTTATATTTTATTGGAGGATTTGTAGCCTCAATATTTTTTGTTGTGCTAGCTGGATATTTTGGAAATAGCGAAATGGGAGCAAGATTTTTTGGAAGTCCCAACTCTCTTGCAGTAGGAGCTTCTGGAGCAATTTTTGCATTAGGAGGATTACTTGCAGTACTAATCCCTAGAATGAAAGTCCTTGTCTTTTTTATAATCCCTATGCAAATGTGGATGGCAATGGTCGGCCTTACTTTTTTTATGTGGTTATTTTCTGCTTCGCTTGAATTACCTATCGGAAATACAGCACATCTAGGAGGGTTATTACTCGGCGTTGCTTACGGAATCTACCTAAAAGTAAAGTACCCGAGAAAAACACAAATGATTTCTAGATATTTCGGAGGAAATTAAATTTTAATAAGAATGAAAAAGTATTTAATAGAAGCAAAAAGAATTATGAAAGAAGAGAGCGATTATTTAATTCCTGGAAACTCAGATGTTTTTAAAAAAATAGTTAATGATTTAGCAAAACCGTTTAAAAATAAGCAAATTACGAAAGTAGTGGCTGTAGACATGAAAGGATTGATGTATGGTTCGGCGGTTGCATACAAACTAGGTGTTTCATTTACTCCAATTTTAAAGGGCGGTAAAATAAAAAATAGAGCGAGAGTTTTAGAAACAAAAAAGATTATAGACTATTCTGGAAAAGAAAAATATTTTGAGGCATTTAAGGGTTCAATAACAAAAAAAGACAAGATTTTATTAGTGGATGATTGGTTTGAATCTGGAAACACTGGAAAAGAAATAATAAAATTAATTGAAACCCTTGGCGGAAAAGTTGTAGGCATATCTGCCTTATTAAATCAATTAAATGAGAAAAATGAGGAATATTTTAAAAAATATAATTATCATTATCTAATAAGGCTGGAATCTAAAGGAAAATGAAAAAACAAAAAACTATTAGAGATTTTTATAGAGAAAGTTTCTCTTTTATTGGAGAGTCTAAAAAATATATTTTTATTGTTTTAGCTATATTCTTAGTATTTCTAATAATTGGCTACTTTTCAAATTTGACTCCTGAAATGGATAATCTGATTAAAGAAAGACTGAAGGAAATTGCTATGCTGTTTGAAGGGTTGAATTTGCCCCAAACAATTTGGATGATTTTTTCAAATAATATCTATGTTAGTTTTCTGTCATTAGTTTTAGGTCTTCTCTTTGGAATATTTCCCATAATAACTTCTTTTTCAAATGGTTTTATTATAGGCTATGTTATACAAAAAGCAGTCGCTATAGACGGAATTATAACAATTTGGAAATTATTTCCTCACGGAATATTTGAGCTACCTGCAGTAATTATTTCTATAGGAATAGGATTGAGGCTGGGTGCTACATTAATTTTTAGAATGAGGAAGTTAAGAAATGAATGTTTGAAAGCATTACTTATTTTCATTTTAATAGTTACTCCATTGTTAATTACTGCAGCAATTATTGAAGGATGTTTAGTTTTCTTTATCAAATAAGTTTATATAATAAAAAACATTTAGATTAACATGAAAAGAGTAGATGGTTTAACAGGTAAAAAGTTTTTGATAGGAGTTTTAATAGCCTATTTTTTCACATTCTTCTTTTCATATTTTTATTTTATGACTGCAAGCCCGATTATTATAGGAAAGGCCATAGCAGGAATGCCTGAAGAAGATTCTTCCCCGCAGATTATCGACCCTATCTTAATAAAAACTTTTTCAATATTGGGCCTTTTACTACTTATTTTTATTTTTGTTTATTTAGTTCCAAAAATAATCCATATGAGACAAATGAGACAGAAAAAAATAAGAGTTGAAAAATATAAGCCTTTCAGAAATCAGTAAGTCTTTTTTGTTTTTTGTAGTTTGAAATTATCCAAGAGATTCTTGTAAATTTCTCTATAGGTACATTTATTCTTGAGTCTATTATGTTTAAAGCTTGCTGCAAAGATTCTGGCTTTTCAGGAGCATTCTGCATTGCTTTTCGAGTAACTTCTCTTAGAATCCCTACGCCTAAAGGAGCATAATATTCGTTTGTAGTTTCTCTAAAAACAACAATGTTTGCCTGACGTTTTATTTTTTCTAGATATTCGCATATTCCTAAACGATTTGCATAATAGGCGCCAGTTACACTTGATGCATAATCTTTTCTTCCAAAGAAACCTTCATAATCTTGCCAGAAACCTATATCTTGCTGCATTAAATTTTGTTTAGTAGGATTTGATATGTCTGGAACAGATTCTTCCATAACTTCAAATTTAAATTCTCCAGGAAGTAAAAGAAAGTTGTAATAGTTACCGGCATAATTATCTGAAAATAAAAGTATTTCAGAAATCTCTTTGTATGTTTTTATTTTTTCCAATAGATGTTTACTCAAAGTATCATCTACAGCAGTTATCCCCCATTTTGTTGGAACAAGTTTTCTTTGAGGCTTCACACCTAGCAAACCTGCTGAGAATAATTTTTGTAAATGACTAACTTTAATATTGGAAGAGTATAATTCTTTTAAGGCAGTTACAGCCTTAACATCGTAGTCTGTTGATAGATAGTCTACTTTCTTTTCTATGTAAGGATTTTCTTCTAAAATAACTCTGTCGATAGGTGCGGGATTTGCCATGATAGACATTACACTAGAAGATGTATATTGTAATGTTGGTTGTTTTTTCAAAAAAAATTCTGTTGAAACTGGTTTTGATGCTAAAGCAAGTTGCTGAGTTACGTTTGATAAACTTTTATTTGCTTTGATGTTTGTAATTTGTCTTCCATAAACCATGCTTCCCCGGTAAGAAAGAACCTGATCAATAGATAGATTTTGTTTTACCCATTCTTCTGGCGAAGCTAAAACTGTAGTATCTCCTTTATAGTCTGGAGAAAGAATTCCTGAAAAAACATTTGGATAGTTTACTCTGCCGACAAAAATCTCAGGCGGAGTTGAACCTGAGAAATGGAGTTTTACTTTTGGAAACGAGCCTTGTATCTTTGATAAGATTGTTGCTGCCTTATCCTCTCTTATGAAGTCACCCATAAACGAAAAGAATAATTAGGGTTTAAAGGAATTGTTGTAGTTAACGCTGCAAATAAACATTTAAAAAGTCCAATGATTAAGAGATAATATGACAAAAGCAAAAGAGGTTTATAGGTGTCCAATTTGTGGAAATGTAGTCGAAGTTCTTTATGCTGGCGGCGGACAATTAGTTTGCTGTGGAAAGCCAATGATTTTACAAAAGGAAAATGCAGATGATAGCGCTTCTAAGGAAAAACATGTTCCAGTTATTAAAGGTAAAAAGGTAGTGGTTGGAAGTATTGCACATCCAATGGAAGAAAAACATTATATTATGTGGATTGAAGCTGAATCGAAAGATGGCGAAAGCGAAAGAGTTTTCTTAAACGCTGGCGATAAACCAGAAGCAGAATTTGATTTTGAAGTTAAAGTTGCAAGAGCATTCTGTAATTTACACGGACTTTGGAGAAGCAAGTAATGGCAAAGTCAATTAAGGGAACTCAAACTGAAAAGAATTTATTAAAAGCATTTGCTGGTGAAAGTCAAGCTAGAAATAGATATACTTATTTTGCTAGTGTTGCTAAGAAAGAAGGTTACGAACAAATTTCAGGAATTTTTGAAGAGACTGCAGAGAATGAAAAAGAACATGCAAAAGTTTTCTTTAAGTTTTTAGAAGGCGGACCAACTGAAATAACAGCTACATATCCTGCTGGAAAGATTGGAACAACTGCTGAGAATTTATTTGCTGCTGCTGAAGGAGAACATGAAGAATGGGGTTCAATATATCCAGAGTTTGAGAAGGTTGCAGAAAAAGAAGGATTCAAAGATATTGCGAAAGCTTTTAAGGAAATTGGAGAAGTTGAAGAAAGACATGAGAAGAGATATAGAAAATTATTAGAAAATGTTAAAGGACATAAAGTTTTCAAAAAAGATGGAGAAATCTATTGGAAATGTAGAAATTGCGGTTATGTTCACAAAGGAAAAGAGGCTCCATTAGTTTGCCCAGCATGCAAACATCCTCAAGCTTATTATGAAGTTCTGGCAGAAAATTACTAAATAACTTTATAAATCCCAAATCAATTAATATTTTATGGCAGCACAAGAAAATACAGTACCTATGGGTTTTGGCGGAGGTCTTACTAGATTTAAAGAAGAATATGATTCTAAGATAAAGTTCGGCCCTTCTGCAGTAATTGTAATGATTATAGCAGTTATTCTATTTGTAATTTCTTTGAAGTTCTTATTTCCATTGCCTACAGTTTAAAAATAAAAAGTTAAATAAAAAATTTCTGACAATCATAATTCAGTGTTGTCAATTTCAACCGTTGTTTTTCCACGATGAACTCTTTCAGAGCTAGTACTCATTTTATAGTCTACAGGTAAATGAATCTCGCCAAAGCAAGTAGTATCTTCAAAGTCATAGAATACATCTATTCTAAGAGGCTTAGATCCTGCTGGCAAATCTTTATAGACATCCACAAATTCTCCTAATTTACCAAAATATCTTTGACTTATTTTATGTTGAGAATTCATTTCTGTTGCCCAAACCTTTCCTTCTGAAGTCATGAAAACTTGCTCCAAGGTATTTGTTTGTCTAAAAGTTTCGTGCTCCCCTCTTCCGCCACAACCAGTAACTAAAGCTAAACCCGTTAGAGCAATTCCTGCTGTTCTTGTTAAATATTTCATTTTGTTTTACCTCCTTTCAGAGTTTTTTATATCAACCTGCGTTGACGAAGTGTTTAAGAAAAAACGCTAAGAATACATTTACCCGTAATTATACGACATTTTCTCTATTCAAATCGCCAATCAAAACCCTTAAAAACCAGATACTTCTTTAAAAAATATGTTCGGCAATATTAATCCAAAACAAATGCAAGGCATGATGAAAAAGATGGGCATAGCTCAAAATGAAATCAATGCTCAAAGAGTTATAATTGAATGTGCCGATAAAAAGATAATTTTGGACGAGCCATCCGTTATTAAAATCTCTATGCAAGGAAATGTTTCTTATCAAATTTCAGGACCTGAACATGTTGAAGCTGCCGGCGCTGAAGAAGAGTTTAATGATGACGATGTAAAGATGGTGATGGAAAAAACACATAAATCACGTGAACAAGTAATTGATTTCTTGAAAAAGAACGATGGAGACATTGCTCTCGCAATTATTGAACTAAAATAATATGCAAGTTAAGTTTATACAATCTTTGTACGATTCTGCAAGGCACTTAAAGGCTGCGGAATATCTTTTGGAAGTTACATTAAAGTTAATGGATGACAATAGAGTTCTGGCAAAATGCCTTGTTGAACTACAAAAGGCAACAACATTAATTATTGATGCGGTAATCTATCTTGAAGCGAAAAAAGTCTCAGACATTCCGGGAGGAAAAGAAGAGAGGGCAAAAATTTTCTTTGAAAAAACAGGTAAAAAGCTTCTAGAGAATATAGAGCTTGAAGAATTAAGGAAAATCCTTATTTTTACAAAAAGACATAATGAAACACACCTAGAATTTGTTAAAGGAGAAAAATTAGTCTTGTTTGGACCTCAGGAATGCAAAATTCTTACCGAAAAAGGCATTAAAAATAGCATAAAGATGATTAAAAATATAATTCTAAAGCTTGACAAAAAAACGCAAGGTATAAATACACCTTTTCTTTTAGAATTGTTCGACAGATTGTAGTGGGGAGAATTATGATAACTGAGATACTTAAAGAAAAAACTAGCGCGGACCATTTATTGTATGTTAGCATGAAATACACGAAAACATGCGACGTTATTCTGAATTTAATAGCTAGATGGAAAAGCATGATGGACATAAGCTTTGATGCAATGCTCCAAAAGGCATTTGATGATGGCACTCTGAAACAGATGCCCGACTCACCAAAACAAAAAATAGAATTTTTGAAACAATATTTTAAGAAACAAAAGGCAGTTCAAGAAGCAATCCCCCTATATATATTTTTTAAGAGAATCCCCGATACTAAAAAGACTAGAGAAGGGGAGTTCAGAAAGAACGTAAATCTAAAAATAATTGAACAAAATGGTACAACTGAGATTAATATGGATAAGCTTAAGGAATATGCCGACATACTCGAAAGATTTATAAGTGAGACCAAACAATTTCTCTCTGTCTAAAATGGGCAGAATTATAGCTATTATTTCAGGAAAAGGAGGAGTAGGTAAAACAACTACTGCAATTAATCTCGGTGCTGCGTTAAACCAGTTAAATAAAGAGGTTATTATCGTTGATGCTAATCTTAATACTCCCAATATAGGCATTCATCTAGGCGCACCTATTGTCCCAGTTACATTAAATCACGTTTTAAAGGGAAAAGCAGATATAAGTGAAGCAATATATGAACATTCATCTGGAACAAAAATAGTGCCCTCTTCATTATCTGTTAAAGAAATCACTAATTTTAATACAAAGAAAATCCCACAAGTTATAAGACAACTTAAAGATAAGGCAGACTTTATTATTTTAGATTCTGCAGCCGGTTTCTCTGAAGAAGCAATGGCTACTCTTGAAGCTGGAGAAGAAATAATTATTGTTACAAACCCTGAAATGCCCTCAGTTACTGACGCTCTTAAAGCTGTTAAAGTTGCAAGAGAGATGAAGAAAGATGTGAAGGGCGTAATTGTTACAAGACATAGAGATCAAGACTATGAGATGACTTTGCATTCTATCAAATCAATGTTAGAAACACAAGTAATAGGAGTAGTTCCTGAAGATGTGTCTGTTAAAAAAGCACTTAACAAGAGAGATGCAGTAGTCCATACTCATCCAAAGAGCAAGGCTTCTAAAAAATATAACGAAATTGCATTGAAGATTATCGGTCCAAACGCATATAAGGATAAAAAACAAGAAAGCGTTTTCTCGAAACTATTTGGATTTATTAGTAATGAAGAGTAGACATAAACATTTATAAAATAATTTCTTGTGTTCTTTTGATGGAGGGGATTTTGAATACGTTTTTGACAGTTACTAATAGTTTTCTGAACAAGGTTCCTTCTAATGAATTTTTGTTAATAGAAATAGGAATGATTATTATTCTATGCGCTTTTGTTGCTTCCCTTTCTAGAATAATAAAACAACCGCCTCTTTTTGCTTATGTGTTGTCGGGATTTATTATTGGTCCTGCGCTCTTTGGATTTGTAAAAGATATTGAAATAATTACAGCACTTTCCGAGATAGGAGTTGCATTCTTAGTTTTTCTTGCAGGCTTAGAAATTTCATTGAAAAAACTTAAACAAGTTAATATGAAAAAGATTGTTCTTGTCGGCATGCTTCAAATGATTATTTTAGTTCTAATTGCCCTACCCGTAACCAGATTAATAGGACTTAATTTTATGCAAAGCATTTATGTTGCAATAATTATGGCATTTAGTTCTACAATGGTCGTTTTAAAAATTCTTTCTGACAAGGGAGAGATAGTTACATTACATGGAAGAATTCTGATTGCAATACTTTTATTACAAGATGTCTTTGCGATATTTGCAATTTCAATTATAGCCTCGGGGGAAATGACCTCTGGAGTAGTATTCTCTGCTTTCTTTAAATTAGCAATAGTAATAGGGCTTGCAGTTTTCTTACAGAAAACTTTCTTAAATTATATTTTTAAAAAAGCGACAGCATCTAAACATGCGAAAGAGCTTGTTGTTTTATTTGCTTTGGCAGTTTTATTTTTATTTATTATCTTGTCTTTGGTTGTAGGATTATCTATTGCAATTGGAGCATTCATTGCAGGAATGGCTTTGGCTAATTTAACATATAAGTCAGAATTAGAAGCGAGAATAAAACCCTTGAGAGATTTCTTTTCTATATTGTTCTTTGTTGCGCTTGGAATGCAAATAACTGTTGAAGGTTTGAGAGAAGAGATAGCTCTTTTTGCATTATTAATAATAGGTGCAATGATGTTGAAACCGTTTATCACTTTTATATTATTGAAAGTTTTTGGATATACTGAAAAGACTAGTTTTGTTTCTTCATTAGGTCTGGGGCAGTTATCAGAGTTTTCAATTATGATAGGAGTAATAGGATTCACCGCAGGAGTTCTGACACATGCAATGCTTTCTACAGTAATTATTGCAACAATTATTTCTATGTCATTAACAGTTATTATACTTGATAAAGAAAACTATATTTACACAATTTTTAGAAAACCGATTTCTTTACTGAATTTTATACCTGTAAAGGAAAATACAGGTTATATGGACAGTTCTGATAAGTCTATTTTGATAGTTGGATGTGATAGGATGGGAAAAATTATTCTTCGAGATTTCCTAACTAATCAAAAAGAAGATGTTGTAGTAATAGACTATAACCCTGATATTATTGCTCTTCTTAAAGAGAAGAAGATAGCTTGTATTTATGGAGATATAGAAAGCCCAGACATTTTAGAGTCTATAGACGTATCTAAATTAACCAGAGTCATTAGCACTGCACCTAATTTAACCGATAGCGTTTTACTTTTGAAAAAAATAAAAGCAGAAAATACTGCAACTAAAGTTATATTGACTGCACAAAGTAACGAAGAAGCACTCGAATTATATGAACAGGGAGCAGATTATGTCATGCTTCCAAGATTTACAGCAGGAGAAGTAGTCTCCAATATCATAAAGAAAGATGACGGTTCTTTAAAGGAAGTCAAGAAAAACCAAATAGACAGAATAAAGAAGCTTACAAGGCTTTTTGACGGACCCAATAATTAAGTTTATATAATATATTTAATAGGAGAGATTATGGAAAAAGACAAAGTTTTAGAGTCCCTTTCACCTATTGAAAGAAAGATAATTCCCTTCTTGGCAACAAGCAAAAATCTTGCAGAAATCACAAAAAAGTCAGAAATGGACAACACAAGCGCATTAAGAGCTTTGGAATTCTTAAAAAATAAGGAAATTGTTAAAATAAAGACAAGTGAAAAAATAGTTGTTGATTTGGGAATAAATGGGGTTTACTATCAAAAGAAAGGACTTCCGGAAAGAAAACTTATCCAAGCATTAATTGAAAAGAAATCTATCCCTTTAGGAGAAATAAAGAACGTTTCAGATTTGAATGAAAATGAGGCTAAAGTTTCAGTAGGTGTTTTGAAAAGAAAAGCATTGGCAGATATAAAAGAAGGAAGAGTAGTTTTAACTGCTACAGAAGGTGAAGCAAATAAAGAAACCCTTGAAGAAAAATTCTTGAAAAAAATCCCGATTGATTTAGATGCTCTTGCACCTGAAGAAAAATTTGCACTTGAATCTCTTAAGAGCAGAAAAGAAATCATTGAAATAAAAACTGAAAAGAAAATTGAAATAGAACTTACCGCCTTAGGAAAAGAAATCGTGAAAGAAGATTTGGGCGATAATTTAATTGAACAATTAACTCCTAAGATGATTAATTCAGAAACTTGGAAAGGGAAGAAATTCAGACGGTATGATATTGTTTCGCCAGTCCCAAGAATTTATGGTGGGAAAAGACATTTTGTAAATCAATCGATTGATTACGGAAAAAGAATTTGGTTGGATATGGGTTTCAAAGAAATGACAGGTACAAAATCAGATAGTTCATTCTGGATTTTTGATGCTTTGTTTACCGCGCAAGACCATCCCGTAAGAGAGATGCAAGATACTTTCTTCATTAAAGGAATAAAAGCAAAATTACCTGATAAAAAAATTGTTGAACAGACAAAAAAATCACATGAAGAAGGAGTGGGAGGAAGTAAAGGATGGAAATATAAATGGGATGAAGAAATAGCAAAAAAAGTAGTTTTGAGAACACACACAACTGGCCTTTCTGCGCACACACTTGCAAATCTGAAGAAAGAACAATTACCTGCAAAGTTCTTCGCACTTGGAAAAGTTTTTAGAAATGAAACAGTAGATTGGAAACATGGATTTGAGTTTTATCAAACTGAAGGAATTGTCATAGACGAAAAAGCAAATTTTAGAAACTTATTAGGCTATTTGAAAGAGTTTTATAAAAAAATGGGTTTTGAAAAAGTTAAGTTTGTTCCAAGTTTCTTCCCATACACAGAGCCGAGTGTAGAGATTCAGGTTTGGCACTCTGGTAGAAATCAGTGGTTAGAACTTGGAGGAGCTGGAATATTTAGACCGGAACTTACAATACCTTTGTTAGGCAGCGCTATACCTGTATTGGCATGGGGACAAGGATTCGATAGGATAATTATGGATGCTTATGCAATAAAAGATTTAAGAGAGCTATATACTAATGATATTAAAGTTTTGAGAGATAAACCGCTCTGGAAAAAATAATGGCAACAGTAACAATATCAAGAAAAGAATTTGATAAGAATGTAAAACTATCTGGAGATATAATGGAAAAGATAATGATTGCAGGTATTGCAGTTGATTCAATTAATGAAAATGAAATTGTTTTGGATATCACTGCAAATAGACCTGACTTGCTTTCAACACAAGGTATTTTCAGATACTTAAAAGCTTACTTTGGCAAGGAAAGTGGACTAAAAAAATATAAAATAAACAAGCCAGAAAAAAATTACAAAGTAATTATAGATAAATCTGTTAAAAATATAAGGCCCTTTACTGCGTGTGCAATTGTAAAAGATTTAAAATTTGACGATGAAAAAATCAAACAAATAATTGATTTGCAAGAAAAGTTACACACAACTGTTGGTAGAAACAGAAAAAAATTAGCTATTGGAATTTATCCTCTTGAGAAAATAACTTTACCAATTAGATTTGAAGCAAGAAAACCACAAGACATTAAATTCAGACCATTAGAATTTCCTAGAGAAATAACTGGATTGCAAATTCTTTCACAACATCCTACTGGAAGAGACTATGCTCATTTACTTGAAGGCAAAGAAGAATTCCCAATTTTTGTAGATGCAAAGAACAATATTCTTTCCATGCCCCCTATAATAAACTCGCATGAAACCGGAAAAGTAGGCTATGAAACTAAAGATATATTTGTCGAGTGTTCTGGTTTTGATTTGAACGTACTACAGAAAGTTTTGAATATCATCGTTACTACTTTTATAGATTTAGGTGGAAAGGCATATGCCATGGAATTAGATTATGGGAAAAAAATTGTTACACCGGATTTTGAACCAGAAAAAATGAAAGTTTCCCTAGAAAATACGAATAAACTAATAGGATTAAATTTAACTGATAAAGATCTTAAAGAATTGCTAGAAAAAATGGGTTATGATTATTCTAATAAAACAGTCAGTGTCCCGCCATGGAGAGTAGATATTTTACATGAAGTAGATATTATTGAAGATGCTGCAGTAGCATATGGATACGATAAACTTGTTCCTGAAATTCCTGAAGTTTCAACTATTGGTGAAGAATCTAAAATCTCAAAACTAGAAACAAGAATTGCAAATGCATTGACTGGTTTGGGATTACTAGAAACCTCTTCTTTACATTTAATTAAACCTGAAGAAGCTTCTGAACTCAAGGCGTCCGATTTATTAGAATTGGAAACCTCTAAGTCAGAATATAAATATCTGAGATATAATCTGCTGATACCTATATTGAGAATTATCTCACAAAATTCAGATGCTACTTATCCTCAAAAGATATTTGAGATGGGAACTATCTTTGAAAGAGATAAAGAAAATAAAACAGAAGTAGGAATAGTTGAAAAAGAAAATTTGGCAATTGCAATAGTTGATGAAAAAGTTAATTTTACAGAACTTAAGCAGATATTGGATTACATGTTTAGAATGTTAGACATAAAATATTCTTTAGAAGAATGTGAAAATAACAACTGCATCCCTGGAAGAACCGGCAAAATAATTGTTAATGGAAATGAACTAGGTATGATTGGCGAAGTTGCTCCTAGAGTTTTGAAGAACTGGGGAATAAATATGCCAGTTGTAGCACTAGAAATGAATTTAGAAAAATTAATTGAATAGTTTTTATCTACTTACTCTTCTTTAGGCATTAGGGTAGAAAGTTCGTTCATTATCTGACTAAGAACTGCCTTGTCTGAAAGAGACGGATTTCTTGCTGTTAACTTGAGTGCATGAGATGCACCAACAACTATTTCCATCTGAGAGTTCTTGAACTGCTTGTTTTTTGAAAAAGATATCACATGACTCATTACTTCTTCTTCAGAAGAGTGAGGATGCGCTTTTTTATAAACAAGTGCGGCGTTTGCACCCGCAATCATATCTATCCCTCTTTTTGTCATATCCATAGTTTTGATATTTTTAGGCAATTTATAAAGATTTGTAGTTTACAAAACATATTTTTATTTAACCAGGTATCTTAAAAGCGTAGAGGGTTTTTGAGCAACATGAAAGGATATTTGGGAGTAATGAATGTTCGAAGCATAAAAGAGGCCCTGACGGCCGCAAATGGCCTTTGGACGCATTATCCTTTGATAAGTAAGCCCTATTCTCCCTTGGTTGGCTTCGATGTAGATTTTATTAGAAAGAAGGAAGGTGAGAGCTCTTTGGAAGAAAGACTTCTTATGTTTTCCGCAGCAAGCATAGATTCTGCTGATTTTGCATTATGCTATTCTTCACCAATACTAAATGCGAATGAATTCTTCAGAGGACTAAAAGAAGTTTTAAGTATTCCTAATTTTACTAGAAAAACAAAAGCAGTTTATTTTAGCCAAGACTGGCCAGGCATATCTATAGCTAATGAATTGAAATTTAAATTCCCTAACTTACAGATAATTTCAGCAATAGAAAAAAAAGATGAAACACCTGAGAATATGGATTATATCTTAAAAATATTAAGTATTTACAGAAAAAATATAGATTGTCTTGCAATAGCCCCTCCAAATACAAATGGCCAAAAAAGAGAGTATCAATCTTTGAAAGGAAGATCTAGATATTTAGAGCTACATGATAAAGACGACCAAAGCTCAGATTCTCCTGATTTGGCAAGAGATTTTATAGAAAGAATGCATATGCAAGAACTAAGAAAAATGGCTGAAAAAATAGTTTCCTCTGCTAAAGTCTCCGGTAAATCACAATCTTGTATTGCTCATAAATCCATAGAAGACCAAGCCCATGACGAGAATCGAACTCGTGACCTCGGCATTACCAATGCCGTGCTCCACCTGCTAAGCTACATGGGCGCGTAATTTTCTAATTAAGAAGTTTTATAAATTCTCTTAATTTTTGCAGTCCATGGCAGAAAGATCAATAAAGACGCTAAAAGAAGATTACAAAAAGATTGAGGAAAAGTTTAGCTTGCCTTTATTTGAAAAGTTTGAAGAAGATTTTGATGTAGAGAAAATTTTAGAAAAAGAAGAAGGAATTTTAATAAGAGATATTCGACGAGTTATGATTGAAAAATTATCCGGTTATTTACATTTATTTGAAACTTTAATTAATCCTACGTCTCCTCCTATGTTTGTGTTTACATTTATAAAAAACCTTTCTGAAAAAGATAAAAAAGAAATTAAAGAAATATATAAAGAACTTTCAAGACTTCAGATAGAAACTATCAAGCTAGATACTATTTTTGATGAAAAAAATGAAGCAAACTTTGTTAAAAAAGCATATTCAAAATGGCAAGATTTGAAGAAGAAAATTTATGATTTAGTTGAAATCTTTGAAAAGGAATTCGAAAAGAGTACAGAAAATAAAGAAAAAAGTTATTTTGGATAAAAATAAAATTAGTTAATTAACCAAATAATCTGCCGAAGAAACCTTTCTTCTTTTCAGGCATTACAAATTCTTCAGTTGCAACCTTGATCTCTTCCTTTTTTTGTTCTTCTTTTTCCACAGAAGGAGTTCTTGCTTCTACAATTTTTATAGCTTTATCAATCTCAATCCTAGAATGTTTCTGATTTACCAAAGCCCATTTTAGGCTTTCCAAAGTATAACCTTTTTTTAGGTTCTTATCTAGGTAATCTACAATCTGTTTTACTGAATCTGCGCTGTTAGCCATGATTTATTTAGAAAAGTCCTATTTAAAAATATTATTGAGTTTCAAAATACATGTCTTTTGATTAAAACTTAAGATTTATAGACGAAATTGTAATCTAACTAAATTTATCTTCCCCTATAAATTAAAGAGTTGTCTGCTTCAGGTATAAGGGCATTTGTAACAACCCCATTACTATAAGTATATCTCGTTTCACTGTCATTGGAAATAAACCCTGTGCACCTTAAACGATTCCCCTTATAAGAAGAGACTAATGCAGAGAAGGAAGATTCTATTTTGGAAGGAAGCCCTTCTTCAGGCTCAGGTTTTGTTACTTCTGAAACTTTCGCTTGGATCATATCATAATAAGGAGCCATTGCATAGGCTGCAGCACCGACTAAGAGTAATGCCCCTGTTGTACGAATTAAGTGTGTCATTTTGTCTTAATTGAAACTTATTTTAGCTCTTTTAAAGCTTACGTTGATTTTATAAATATGAAAAACGAGGAGACAAATTATACTAATAATTAGTTTTATTCCTCGAAAAATTTTACTTTTTTGAATATGAAAAACGCAAGTACAAATTATATAGAATAATTAGTTAATTTCTTGCGAAAAATTTATCTTTTTATTGAATGTTAAAGAATCTCCCTGATTCTCTTTTTTATCATCTTTCTTTGGTTTTTTATAACCCATGAAAGGGCTTGTAGAGCGGCTAAAAGTAGATGCCCTATTCGCCCCTTCTGGGAAAAAAGAGGTGATAAATATTACAGAAAAAAAGACTATTTAAATCTTTCGATTCTGTTGTAATTCTATAGTGACAAACAATGCAACATTTTGTTGCCGTTGTCAAGTTATTTAGCCATAGTTCGGCAAGCTCACCATGTTACAAACCTCGAAGAGTTTTGTAAAGTGACAAACAAATACTCATTTCATCAGTAGTTGCCAGAGGAGTTAGCGGTTGCTTTGCAAAAGTCTAAAACCAGACCAATAATCTTTATTAAGAGGGTTTAATGAGGGATTAGATGGGAGAAGAAGTGACTAATAATTCTGGGAAGAATAAGATTGGGGCAGGACAATTTTATAGTTTGATTACTGGGGGAGAGGTCAGCTGGCAGGCGATTATTTATGATTTAATCAAGACTGAACAGTTAGATCCGTGGGACATCGATATAGGTGTTTTAGCAGATAAATATGCAGTAGTTGTTCAACAAATGGAAGAGGCAGATTTTTGGATTTCCTCGAAAGTTTTACTTGCATGCTCATTACTTCTAAGATTGAAATCTGAAATTTTACTTAATAGGTATATCCAAGAAATGGATGAAGCAATTTACGGCAAATCGGACGATAAAAAATATTTACTTGAAAGAATTGAACTTGATGAAGATGAAATTCCAATCTTAGTTCCAAAAACACCTATGGCTCGTTATAAAAAAGTTACTTTACAAGAGCTTATGGGTGCATTACATAAAGCGATTGAAACAGAAAATAGAAGAATCAGAAAAGATATCAAGGCACGGCAAGCCGAGAAGTCAGCGCTCGTAGTTTTACCAAACTCTAATAGAATTCCATTAAAAGACAGAATATCACATATTTTTGGAAAGATAAATACAATTATCAAAAAACCTAAAGAAGAACACATTACTTTCTCCCAGCTTGCACCAACTAGAGAAGAAAAACTCGCTTCATTTTTACCAGTCCTGCATTTATCCAATTCTAATCAATTATATATAACTCAACTAAAACAATTTGAAGAAATTTATTTGAGACTTGAACAATTACAAGAAGAAATTGATTTACTGAAAAAAGAACTTGGAGAAGCTAGCCAATTAACTGAAGGAGAAAAAGAAGAAGTCGAAGAAGAGATTGCAGAACTAGAAGAATTTGAAGAAGAGATGAAAGAAAAGATTACTGAGAAGAAAATCAAACAAATTGATAAAGAATTAGAAGAAGAGATAGTATAATTATCTCTTTAAACATGGGAATTTACATCCCGGTTTAGCACCATACTTTAATGCTGAACAAGGAATTTCATCTCCCGTAACTGTTACAACAGCTTTTTCACTTCCACAATCACATTCTTTCATATCAAATGCATGAGTGTAACTTATTGGAAGATTATAATTTTTTCTCCATTCTTCAACAAGACCTGGTAAACTATTATTCTGTTCTTTTGTCAAAGCTTGAGAAAACTGTGCACTGCCTCTGCCTTGCGGAACAAAACGTAAAAGATGCCATTCACCTATTCGCGGCATAACTTTTCTAAGTCCTCCAATTGTTTTTGCTATATCTTCCAGTTTATCATAATTTTTACCAATTACAACTGTTTGAAAAGATACAGGGATTTTGGCGTAATATGCATTTTCAGCAGAGTCCATCATATAATCCCAATAAGGATATCTTTCATGGAATGGCGTTCTAGGTCTAACAATTTCTTCATGATCAGTATAAAAACCGTGATAAGAAAATACAATATCTTTAACTAAAGGTGCAATCCGAGTAAAAATTTCTTCCGGAATTTCTTTATCTTGTTTAACGCCGCAAGACAAAACTTGACACTGCCTCCCTTTTCCAAAAACAGTTTCCAATATTTTTTCTAGCTGTGGATTTTCAAAGGGCTCCCCTCCTGAAATTCTAACTTTTTGGAAAGTAGGATGTTTATCTAAAATTTCTTCAACTTGTTTAGGTGAAACAAATATATTTCCCTTTTTTCCAGCCAGGGTCGAACAGAAAAGACAGTCTAATGAACATCGATTTGTAATCTCAATAGTTAATTCTTTCATGAAATAACAATCAAAATTAGTTTTTTAAGAATTTATATGCTAAAATTTCTCTAAAATTTCTCTTTCAGAAAGTTTTTCTTCCTTTCCAGTCTTCATATTTTTTAAGGTATATTTTTTATTTTTAACTTCGTCTTCGCCAATAATTAAAACTTTCTCAATCTTTTTAGCATTTGCATAATCCAGTGCTTTACTTGGCGCTTTGTCCATAAGTAACATAACAGGAATCTTTTTTTCTCTTAGTTTCTGTGCTAGACTTATTGCTTGTTTATCCTGTGCCATTGATAAAATCATAACAGTTTTGCTTTCATAATCTACTTTTGAAATCAAAAATAAAGGTTCCAATCCGAATGAAATCCCGGTAGATTGAATTCCGTCAACCATATAACTTCCGCCGCCAGTTAAAGCAACACCGAGTTCTTCAGCCCAAATTTCAAAAACAGTCCCATTGTAATAGCTTAATCCTCTTGCAAGGAAAGGCCTGAATTCAACTTCTACACCATAACCCGCACATAAATCTTTTAGTTTTTTAATTTCGCTGTAAAAATTATACTTCTCAAAGGTTTTTTCTTTTGCAGTAAAAACTTCAACCAATTTCTCAGCATCAAATTCTTTCAAATTCTTTGCGACTTCTTCTTTAGATAATTTGTCTAGTTTGTCCAATTCTCTAATAACTTGTTCTCTATCTCTTTCCATAATTTTTTTATCTTCTAAAATTTCGTTGATTAGCTTTCTGTTATTAACATATATTTTCGCAGGGATGTTTAATTCCTTGTAAATATTTTTAGCCATAGCCAGACATTCAGCTTCTTCCTTAATTGAACTTCCAATAACATCTGCATCGCATTGTATGAATTGCCTCAGTCTACCTTTCCTAATAGGTTCATCTCTAAAAACGTAACCGATTTGATATCTTTTATAAGGAAGTTTCTGATTTTTAGCAATCCTTTTTAATTGAAAGGTAAATTCAAATCTTAGAGCAAGTTTTCTTTCGCCCCTATCTTGTAAGGAGAATATATCCCTGACTGCCTCATCATTTTGATTTTTTCCACGAACAAATTCTTCATTTTCTATGATAGGAGTTTCTGCAGGTTCAAAACCAAATAAATTAAATTGATTTCTAATTATCTCAATCATCTTTTCTCTTTTCTTAGCGTCCTCGCCTAGAAAATCTTGAAAACCTTTTACTGTTT